>NZ_LEKR01000010.1:0-125000 GCF_001580555.1 Stenotrophomonas sp. DDT-1 | reverse complement strand
GGCTTCTACAATCCAGCCCGGCTACACTCGGCGCTGGGCTACCACTCGCCTAACAACTACGCCCGGCAGCTCCGGGCTGCCGCCTGAAACGGCTTCATGGCGTCCGTTTTCAGGGGGCCAGATCAGATACCCCCGCGAACCCACCCCGTCCGGCCTCTGACAGTTTCCGTGTGCGTCCGCCACGGAAAATCAAAAGAAAATCAAAATCAAAAGCGGGTCGCTTCGCTCGCATCCACGCATGGCGTGGATGTGTGTCGACCAAGGTCGACACCTACCAACAGCAATGGTGCGCCGCGATCTGTCAGAGGCGGGGCGGTGTCGGGCGGCGGGGTATCCGCGGCATGGATGCCGCGGCTAAGCCTACACGGACGTACTTGCGGCGTCCCCGCCGCCCGACACCGCCCCGCCAAGCTTCAGGACACCAACCGCTGCTGTTGCTGTTGCTCTAGCCCTTCAGCGGGTCCCGGGCCGCAGGCCCGGGACCCAAAACCTTACCGGTCGTCGTGCAGCGTGCCGCCCGGCAGGAACACCCAGGTACGGGTGACCTGCAGGATGTCGATCTCGTCCTCGGTCTTTGGCAACGGCGGGAACGGCTGCGCCAGCGTCACCACCCGCAGCGCCGCTTCATCCAGCAGCGGCGTCCCGCTTGAACGCAGGATGCGGCTGCTCTCCACGCTGCCATCGCGCCGCACGCCCACGCTGATCACCACCTGGCCGCCGAGCCGTCGCTGCCGGGCCTCGTCCG
The DNA here is from genome assembly GCF_001580555.1 of Stenotrophomonas sp. DDT-1. Lineage (NCBI taxonomy): Bacteria > Pseudomonadati > Pseudomonadota > Gammaproteobacteria > Lysobacterales > Lysobacteraceae > Stenotrophomonas > Stenotrophomonas sp. DDT-1. The sequence goes on along the minus strand of NZ_LEKR01000010.1, from coordinate 124,255 downwards.
GATAATTCAGGTTGCCGACGCGCTCGGCACGGTCGACCCAAGCACGCAGGTAATTGGCATAGGCATATTCACGCGTGCTGGCCGACACGAACTTGCGATTCGGGCGCTTGGCATACTGCGCCGAGCGCAGATGCACTTCGGCGGCCAAGCGCGCCATCTCCACGTCGCGCTGTTCGCGCGCGCTCAGCGGTGCGTCCGGTTCGGGCTGATCCGGCGTGGGCCGGGACTGCGCCTGCGCCACCATTTCTTCCCCATTGCGGCTGCTGACCACCCGTGCCTGCGGCGGCGGAACCGGTGCGGCCGATTGCTGCTGCTGTGGCACCGGGCTGATTCCGGACTGGGCCTGCGGCACGATGCCGGCCTGGTTGTCGCGCGGACGCTGTGCGCGGTCGTGCTCGCCACCGCCTTCCTGGTTGGCGGCGGCAAGGAAATCAGCCTGCTTTGGCGTCAGTGCGGTGCGCGTCTGGCTGAAGATCACTTCCAGCGTCGGCACCAGCGGAGCATCGCCTTTCACGGCGAAGCCCACGCCCAGGATCAGCAGGGCGTGGACCAGCACCGACAGTGCGATGGTGGCCCCCAGCCGTTGCGCTTCGCGTGGCGGCGGGGGCAGAACGGCGGGTGCGGACGGCATCAGCGCAGGCCGGCCTCGAGCGCGTCGAACAGGGTGCCGGCAATGTTCAGGCCGTACTGCGCGTCGAGCTCGCGCACGCAGGTCGGGCTGGTCACGTTGACCTCGGTCAGGTAATCGCCGATCACGTCCAGGCCGACGAAGCGCATGCCACGACGCTTCATCTCCGGGCCAACCTGGCCGGCGATCCAGCGGTCACGCTCGCTCAGCGGGCGCCCTTCGCCACGGCCGCCGGCCGCCAGGTTGCCGCGGAACTCGTCACCCTGGGGAATGCGTGCCAGGCAGTAATCGACCGGTTCGCCGTCGACCAGCAGGATGCGCTTGTCGCCGGCGGTGATGTCGGGAATGAACTTCTGGGCCAGCGCCAGCTTGCGGCCGCCGTCGGTCAGTGTCTCCAGGATCACGTTCAGGTTCGGATCGCCCTGGCCGCTGCGGAAAATCGAGCGGCCGCCCATGCCGTCCAGCGGCTTCAGCACGGCCTGGCCGTGTTCGAGGGCGAAGGCCTTCAGCGCCTTGGCATCGCGGCTGACCAGGGTCGGCGGGCAGCACTGCGGGAACAGCAGGGCGGCCAGCTTCTCGTTGTAGTCGCGCAGGCCCTGCGGGTTGTTGACCACGCAGGCACCGGCAGCGGCGGCCACGTCCAGCACCTGGGTGTCGTAGATGTACTCGGCGTCGACCGGCGGGTCCTTGCGCATCAGCACGATCTGGCCGGGCCCGAACTCGGTACGGCTGAACTCACCCAGCTCATACCAGCCGGCCGGGTCGTCGCGCACCTGCAGCGGCGCGGTCTGGGCCACCGCCACGCCACCTTCCAGGGCCAGTCCGCCCGGCCGCACGTAGTGCAGGGCATGGCCGCGGCGCTGGGCTTCCAGCAGCATGGCGAAGGTGGTGTCCTTGGCGATCTTGATGTGGGCGATGGGGTCCATCACCACGATGACGTTCAACGGCATGGGCGCACCTGTCAGGCAAGGCGTTGATGGTAGCGGCAACGCCGGCCGCGCGCCTCCCTGCCATACTGCAACGCAGCGTCCGCCCGGCGCTCGCGCACTCATTGCGAAACCCGTCACGTTCAGGAGGGGGCCATGCCCCGCGCCGTGGGGCGGCCTTGAAGCGGGCGCGGAAAGTGCGATATAGATACGCTTTCGCAGCGGCCCCCGCCAGAGATCGGGCCGTGCGCTTGGGGATAGGCAATGACTGAAAACACGACTGCGGGCGGGGAACTCGCAGGACTCCGGGTGATGGTCATCGATGATTCGAAGACCATCCGCAGGACTGCGGAAACGCTGCTCAAGCGCGAAGGCTGCGAGGTGGTCACCGCCACCGACGGCTTCGAAGCGCTTGCCAAGATCGCAGACCAGCAACCGCAGATCATCTTCGTCGACATCATGATGCCGCGCCTGGACGGGTACCAGACCTGCGCGCTGATCAAGGGCAACCAGCTGTTCAAGGCGACCCCGGTCATCATGCTGTCGTCCAAGGATGGCCTGTTCGACAAGGCGCGGGGACGCATCGTCGGCTCGGAGCAGTACCTGACGAAGCCTTTCACGCGTGAAGAACTGCTGGGTGCCATCCGCACATACGTCAACGCCTGACCAGGGGGGAAAGGCACAATGGCTCGTATCGTCCTGATCGAGGATTCACCGACCGACCGCGCGGTGTTCACCCAGTGGCTGCGCCGTGCCGGCCACGAAGTGCTGGAAGCGGACAACGCCGAGGATGGCCTGCAGCTGGTCCGCGACCAGGTGCCGCAGCTGGTGCTGATGGACGTGGTCCTGCCTGGCATGAGCGGCTTCCAGGCGACCCGTGCGATGGCCCGTGATGCGGCGATCAAGCACATCCCGGTGATCATCGTCAGCACCAAGGCGATGGAAACCGACAAGGCCTGGGGCCTGCGCCAGGGCGCCGCCGATTACATCGTCAAGCCGCCGCGCGAGGATGAACTGATCGCGCGGATCAACGAACTGGTGGCCTGATGCGCTCGCCCTTCGACATCCTTGAAGCCTATGAACGGCGCAGCCTGGCCCATGCGGTGCAGCTGCCCGGAAAGCAGTTTGCCCAGGACCTGTGGCGTGGCGTGGGTTTCCGCGTCGGTCAGCGCCGGCTGGTGTCCGATTTCCGCGAAGTGGTGGAAATCGTACCGATGCCGCCGGTGACCCCGGTACCCTGTGCGCAGCCCTGGCTGCTGGGCGTGGGCAACCTGCGCGGCAACCTGTTCCCGGTGGTCGACCTGAAGTACTTCCTGGAAGGCACGCGCACCGTGCAGCAGGAAGGCCAGCGCGTGCTGATCATGCGCCAGGCCGGCGGCGACGTCGCACTGACCATCGATGAACTGTTCGGCCAGCGCAGCTTCGAGCTGGACCAGCAGATCGAAGCGGGCACGTTGGCAGAAGGCCGCTACGGGCATTTCGTCGATCGTGCTTTCCATGCCGACGGCCATGACTGGGGCGTGTTCTCGCTCTCGCTGCTGTCGCGCACCCCTGAATTCCGGCAAGCCGCGGCCTGAGGCCAGGCATCGCCCCCTGCATTGAAGATCGAGGTTGAACGATGAGTACTGCTTCGGACGCCACCAAGACCGGCAAGCTGCGGCTGGGCGGCAGCAACCTCTGGCTGTTCCTGCTGCTGGCATCGATGATCCTGTTCGGCGTCAACACCGGCGTCGCCACCTGGCAGGGCAGCCGCCTTGCCGACGCCGGCTCCAAGGCCGCCGACCTGCAGGTGCTGTCGCAGCAGCTGGCCAACCAGGGACGTGACGCGGTCGGCGGCAACGCCCAGGCCTTCACCGCCTTCAAGGCCACCCGCAACGCGATCGAGCAGAACGTGTCGACCCTGCAGGGACGCTACGGCAAGGAGCCGGGCGTAGCCGGTGCCATCGCCACCCTCGGCGAGACCTGGGCGCCGCTGGGCAAGCAGGCCGGGCAGCTGGTGGCCAGCGAACCGGCCGTGCTGGCGCTGGCCGGCAACGCGAACAACTTCACCGGCGCAGTGCCGGGCCTGCAGGCCCAGCTGAACGAGCTGGTGCGTGCGATGTCCGCTTCCGGCGCGCCGTCGTCGCAGGTGTACAGCGCGCTGCAGCAGGTTGTGGTGGCCGGTTCGATGGCCCGCCGCGTGACCGAAATGCGTGCCGGTGGCAGCGCCGCGGCGACCTCCGGCGATGCGCTGGCACGTGACATCACCGTGTTCTCGCAGGTGCTCGACGGCCTGCGCAACGGCAACGAGGAACTGGGCATCACCGCCGTGCGCGGTGCCGCCGCCGTGGCCGCGCTGGAACAGTCACAGCAGAAGTGGGAAGCGATGAAGCAGGACGCCGACGCGATCCTGGCCAGCTCGCGCCAGCTGTTCGCGGCGCAGTCCGCTGCCACCGCGCTGGGCCAGGGTTCGGCCCACATGCTGGATGACAGCCGCAAGTTGTTCGACGCGTTCTCCTCGTTCGGCTCGGTATCCGACACCCGCCTGTTCCCGAACTTCTGGATTGGCGTGGTCTCCGGTGCGCTGTCGCTGATCGCGATCATCGGCTTCGTCTCCACCAACGTGCGCAGCCGCTCGCGCGAGCAGGAACTGCGCTACCAGACCCAGGTGGAATTCAACAGCCGCAACCAGCAGGCGATCATGCGGCTGCTGGACGAAATCTCCTCGCTCGGCGAGGGCGACCTGACGGTGAAGGCCTCGGTGACCGAGGACATGACCGGCGCGATCGCCGACGCGATCAACTACGCGGTTGATGAGCTGCGCCACCTGGTGACCACCATCAACGACACCTCGGCCAAGGTCGCGATGTCCACCCAGGAAACGCAGGCCACCGCCATGCAGCTGGCAGAGGCCGCAGGGCACCAGGCCAACCAGATCACCTCGGCCTCGGACCGCATCGGCGAAATCGCGGCGAGCATCGAGCAGGTGTCGCGCAACTCGGCCGAGTCGGCCGACGTGGCACAGCGCTCGGTGGTGATCGCTGCCGAAGGTGCCGGCGTGGTGCGCGAGACCATCCAGGGCATGGACCAGATCCGTGACCAGATCCAGGAAACCTCCAAGCGCATCAAGCGCCTGGGCGAGTCGTCGCAGGAAATCGGCTCGATCGTGGAACTGATCAACGACATCTCCGAGCAGACCAACATCCTGGCGTTGAACGCGGCGGTGCAGGCCGCGTCGGCCGGTGAAGCGGGCCGCGGTTTCGCGGTCGTGGCCGACGAAGTGCAGCGCCTGGCAGAACGCACCTCGGGTGCGACCCGACGCATCGAAAACCTGGTCCAGGCCATTCAGGCCGACACCAATGAAGCGGTCACCTCGATGGAGCAGACCACGGCCGAAGTGGTGTCTGGTGCGCGCCTGGCCGAGGACGCCGGTACCGCGCTGACCGAGATCGAACGCGTGTCAAACGCGCTGAACACCCTCATCAAGAACATCTCCATCGCCGCCCAGCAGCAGTCGGCCGCCGCCTCGGACATCACCCGCACCATGGGCGTGATCCGGCAGATCACCGGGCAGACCTCGCAGGGTGCCGGACAGACCGCCGAGTCGATCGGCCACCTCGCGCAGCTGGCGGCGGACCTGCGCCGTTCGGTCGCCGACTTCAAGCTGCCGGCGTGACGCGGGCAGGGCGGCGAGCAAGGAACCAGTCGATGAAGCATTTCCATTCCCCACGCCAGAACTCGCGCGGCCACCGCGCGGCGGCGAACGGAGCGCGTCCATGAGCAGTCTGCGCGATGCGATGAGCCACGCAGCGCTGGGCTGGGTCAAGCCCGAGCTGGACGAGACCCTGCGCCAGGTGCGCAACGAGGTCGAGTACTACGCCGAAGACCCGACCGATGCCAGCCGCATGCGCATCTGCGCCGGCTACCTGCACCAGGTGCAGGGCACCCTGCGCATGGTCGAGCTGTATGCCCCGGCGATGGTGGCCGAAGAACTGGAGCAGCTGGCCAATGCCATCGGCACCGGTCGCGTGGCCGACCGTGATGAAGCCTGCGCAACCCTGATGCGTGGCAGCGTGCTGCTGCCCGACTATCTGGAACGCCTGCAGAACGGCCATCGCGACATTCCGATCGTGCTGATGCCGCTGCTCAACGAGATCCGTGCGTCGCGCGGCGAAGAAGGCGTCACTGACAGTGTGCTGCTGGCCTTTGCGCCGGAGAGCGTCACCGCCACCGAGGCCGAGCTGGACCATGCCCGTGGCAGCCTGAGCGGACGCAACCGCGAGCTGCTCGACACGGTCGGCAGTGCGGTGAAGGAAGAACTGCTGCGCATCAAGGATGCGCTTGACCTGCACCTGCGCACCGGTGGTGCGCCGGAACAGCTGCAGACACAGGCCAACGAGCTTGGCGCCGTGGCCGACACGCTGGGCATGATGGGCCTGGGCGTGGCCCGCGGCGTGGTCGTGCAGCAGCGCGATGCGCTGCGCGGCGTGGTTGAAGGTCGCCAGCAGATCGACGAGAACCTGCTGCTGGATATTGCCGGTGCACTGCTGTACGTCGATGCCTCGCTGGACGACCAGGTTGCCCATCTGGGCGCCGGCGGCAGTGGCGAGGACGATCCGAGCGCGGTCGAGAACCGGCGCACGGTGGAGGTGCTGGCGCATGAAGCCATCGCCAACTTCGCCGCTGCCCGCGAGCATTTCGTCGCCTTCATCGAAACCAGCTGGAACCATGCCGAACTGCAGGATGTACCACGCCTGCTGGGCGATGTGTCCGGCGCGCTGCGCATGCTCGACCTGGGTACCGCCGCCGATTACCTGCGCGGCGTGCAGCAGTACATCGAGGCCGAACTGATCGGCCGCCAGCGCGTGCCCAGTGGCCGCCAGCTGGACACCCTGGCCGATGCCATGGCCAGCCTGGAGTACTACCTGGAAGCCCTGCGCGACCGCCGCCCGGGCCGCGAGGACATCCTCGAAATCACCCGCAGCAGCCTCGAGGCTCTGCGCTACTGGCCGCTGCCGGAGCACAACGCCGTCGCGCCGGAAGCGCCGGCACTGCTGCCGGTCGAACGTGAGCCGGTTGCGTTGCAGGCCGAGCCGCTGCAGCCGGAGCGCATCGAGGTTCCGGTGCAGCCTGCGGCGCCCGCTGCCGGCGACGTGCCGGTGCCACTGCTGGACTTCACCTTCGATCCGCCGCCGGCCTCGCCGGCGCCGATGGTGTCCGACAACCGCTTGATGTTCGGCGCACTGGGCACCGTGGCCGCCAGCAAGGCTGATATCGATGCTTCGCCGTCGCCGACGCACGACGATGCGGAGGCATCGTTGGTCTTCGCGGCGTCCAGCGCACCTGCGCCGGATGTCCCGCAGTGGGAGCTGGCGCCGTTCCATCCGGAGGCCGACGCCATCGTGCCTGCCGATGACGAGCGCAGCCCGACCTTCGCCAGTTTCGATCCGGTCAGCTTCGAACTGGCTGACAGCGGCCACCCCGGTGCACCGCAGTGGTCGCTGTCCGAGGCGCCGCAGATGCTTGAGGACACCGCAGCGCCTGTGATCGATGAGATGACGGACGCGGTGGATTCCTCCGCGACCGCTTTCGATGCTGCACCGGTATTCGACCCGGTGGCGGCCGAACAGGATGCGGCTGCCGTGGCCGACGACGTGGTGTTCCGCTTCGATGCCGACGCGCTGGACAACGCTGACGACGTGCTGTCGCTGCATGCGATGGAAACGCTGTCGCTGGACGATGACGCCGCGTTGCATCCTTCGCTGGAGATCGTCGATGCCGTCGTCCCGCCGCTGACCGGGGTGGATGAGGCCCCGGATGACCTGCCGGTACCGTCGATCACGTCGCCGTTGATCGATGCGGCGGCTCCTGCGGCGGATACGTCCGCTCCGGCCGTGTCGGTGATCGATATCGACACCATCGCGCCGATCGATTTCAGCGAGGCCGACGCCCAGTTCTTCGCCGAGTTGAGTGCGGCCGCTGCCGGCTTCAATCCACAGGCGATGGCCGCTGCGGCAGCGCCGGAGGCGGTGGATTCGGCCGTTGCCGGGACCGATGCTGACACCAATGCGGGCTTCGACGCCGGTTTCGATGACGATGCCGAGAACATCGACGAGGACATCCGCGAGGTGTTCCTGGAAGAGTTCGACGATGAGCTGGCCAATCTCGGCACGCTGCTGCCGGCATGGCGGATGCAGCCGGACAACATGGACCGGCTGCGCCCGATCCGCCGCATCTTCCATACCCTCAAGGGCAGTGGCCGCCTGGTCGGCGCACGCACCCTGGGTGAGTTCGCGTGGAAGATCGAAGGCATGCTCAACCGCGTGCTGGATGGCAGCCGCGCTGCATCCCCCGCCGTGCTGGCGATGGTCGACAACGCGCATGCGGCGCTGCCCCAGCTGAACGCGGCGCTGCGCCATGGCCAGCGCATCAGCGTCGACCTGCAGGCCATGCAGGCCATCGCCGATCGTGTCGGTGCAGGCGAGGAAACCTACTACGTCCCCCTGCCTGGGGCCACTGCACCGGTCGCACCGCTGGCCGAAGCCGAGGGCGAAGACGAGATCAGCCGCATTCTCGACGCGGAGATTGCCGCTTCGGCGCTGGCCGATACCGCCGAGGAGGTCGAAACCACCGGCACGCCGGCCAACATCGACAGCGTGCTGCGCGAGATTCTCGAGGCCGAGGTGGAAGTCCACCAGGCCACCCTGCAGGACTGGCTGCGTTCGGCGCAGCAGGCACCGCAGCCGGTCAGCGACGCACTCCTGCGCGCAGTGCACACCATGAACGGCGCCTTCGCGATGACCGAAGTGCCCGAGATCACGGCTGTAACCGGCGGTGCCGAGTCCTACATCAAGCGTGCACTGGCCGCCGAGGTGGTGCCGAATGATGAAGGCGTGGCCGCGCTGGATGCGACCGCGCAGGCGATCACCGCCACCATGGAAGCGCTGCAGGCCGAACAGCCGCGCATCGCACCGCAACAGGTACTGGCACAGCGCCTGCAGGCGCTGGCCAGCGAGTTGCCGGAAGCGCGCTGGCCGATGGTGGGCCTGGAGGACGACGAAGCCGAGCTGGCGCTGGATGACGAACCGACGGCGGAATGGGATGCGGACGCCTCGGCAGCCATCGCGCCTGAAACCGATGCGGTACCGCCTTCGTCCGTCGCGCCGGAGCAGGAACCACAGGCAGTTGCCGATGTCGCCGAAGCCCCGGTCGAGGATGCGGCGATTGAGGGCGAGGGCGGGCTGGAGGTCGGTGAGCTGACCGCCAGCGACGATCTTTCGCGCTACTTCGATGCCGGATGGCCGTCGGTACCGGGTGAGGGAGCGGCGTCGCTACCGGTGGTCGAATCGATCCAGGTGGCCGACGATGTTCCGGGCGTTGAGGTAGACGGTGTCGAGACGGAGGCCGAAAGCGCGCCGCTGTTGGCCGACGATGCCGGTTTGACCGTCGTGGACGATCTGTCGCCGTACCTGGATGCCAGTGCGCTGCCGGTCGACGACCGCGATGCCGAAGAGATTCCGGATGCTGTCGAAGCCGTCGCACCTGACCTGAATGCGTCCTCGTTCGATCACGTGCACGTCGCTGACCCTGAGGCATTCGAGACGCCTGCTGCACTGCCACTCGACAGCGAGCTGTCGAGCCTGCAGGATGAAATGGCTGCGCCGGGGTTTGCAGAACCGGTCTCGCTGGACGCCGCGCTCGAGGCCGGCCTGCACGTGATCGACGAAGAGCAGCCCCTGGCCGACGACGGGCAACGGCCCGTGCTCGGCCTGCAGGCCAGCGAACTCGCGCCGGGCGAGGCGGAAGCCTTCGCCGAGGATGCGGACGTCGGCGGGGAGGCGGCGATCGGTGAAGGAGAGAGCGCCGATCAGCCGTCCCCGGCGACGGTGAATGAGGAGATCGCGGAGGCCGCGGCGCCGGCCACCGCCGAACCGGTGCGGTTCTTCGAACTGGAAGACGCGCCGGGCCAGGTGGAAGTCCACGCCGGAGCTGCCGATGCCGATGCCGTGTCGGATGCCCCGGCCGTTGGCGCGCCTGACGCCGACGTGGCTGAAACCGTGGCACCCGACGTCCTTGACATCCCGGTGCCGGAAGACAACGCCGATACGCTCGACTTCAGCGTCTACGATCGCGAGCTGGTCGACATCTTCGTCGAGGAAGGCAAGGACCTGCTCGACCACTGCGATGGCCTGATCAGCGAGCTGCGCGATGCGCCGCAGGACCGCGAGGTGCTGGCCGGCCTGCAGCGTGACCTGCATACCCTGAAGGGTGGCGCACGCATGGCCGGCATCAACGCCATCGGCGATCTTGGCCACAGCATCGAATCGTTGCTGGAAGCCGTCGCCGCTGGTCGCACCGAGATCGAACGCCGCGATGTGCAGTTGCTGGAGCGCGGATTCGATCGCCTGCACCAGCTGCTCACCCGCACCGGTGACCATCGCGTGGTGGAACCGGCGCAGGACTTGGTCGATGCGTTCGAAGTGCGTACGACCACCGATCTCGCTGTGGCAGCGGCGGCTGCCGTAGCTGTAGCCAACGTGGCGAGCGTCGCGGAAACTGTTTCGGCAGCGGTCGCCAGTCCGGCGCCGGCACTGCTCGACGCGCCGCTGTCGGCACCGCTGCCGGCCGAAGGCGTGGTCGATGAAGATCCGCTGGCACGCCCGCAGCAGGAACAGGTGCGCGTGCGCGCGGATCTGCTCGACCGCCTGGTCAACCATGCCGGTGAAGTGGCGATCTACCGCTCGCGCCTTGAGCAGCAGCTCGGCGCGTTCCGTGGTGCGATGGGCGAGCTGGAGCGCACCAACGCGCGACTGCGCGACCAGCTGCGCCGGCTCGACCTGGAAACCGAAGCGCAGATCGTCGCCCGCTACCAGCGTGAGCAGGACCAGGCAGACCAGAAGTTCGATCCGCTGGAGCTGGACCGCTTCTCCACGCTGCAACAGCTCAGCCGTGCGCTGAACGAATCGGCGGCCGACCTTGGCGGCCTGCAAGGGGTGCTGGACGATCTGTCGCGCCAGTACGATTCGCTGCTGCAACAGCAGTCGCGCGTCAGCTCCGAGCTGCAGGACGGCCTGATGCGCGCGCGCATGGTGCCGTTCGATGGCCTGGTGCCGCGCCTGCGCCGCGTGGTCCGGCAGTCCGGCATGGATACCGGCAAGCAGGTGCACCTGACCCTGGAAGGCACCCACGGCGAACTGGACCGCAATGTTCTCGATCGCATGGTCGCGCCGCTCGAACACATGCTGCGCAACTCCGTGGCCCATGGCCTGGAAGCGCCGGAACAGCGCCGCGCCGCCGGCAAGCCGGAAGAGGGCGAAGTTGCCATCCGCCTGCACCGTGAAGGCTCGGAAATCGTGCTGGAAGTGGCCGATGACGGTGCCGGCCTCGATCGCGAAGCGATCCGCCGCCGCGCCATCGACCGTGGCCTGTTGGCCGCCGACGCGCAGCCGAACGATCAGGAACTGGACAACCTGATTTTCGCCTCCGGTTTCTCCACCGCCGACCAGGTCAGCCAGCTGGCCGGTCGTGGCGTGGGCATGGACGTGGTGCGCAACGAAGTGCGCCAGCTGGGCGGCTCGGTCGACATCCAGTCGGTGCGCGGCCAGGGCGTGCGCTTCACCCTGCGCCTGCCGCAGACGCTGGCCGTCACCCAGGCGGTGTTCGTGCAGATCGGCGAGACCACCTTCGCCGTGCCGGTGGCCTCGGTCAGCGGTATCGGCCGCCTGTCGCGCGAACGTTTCGAGGCCGCCGACAGCAGCTACCGCTACAGCGGCGAAGACTATCCGTTGTATGACCTCGGCAGCCTGGTCGGGCAGGCCCCGGCGCGTGCCGATGGCCAGGACCAGGTGCCGCTGTTGCTGGTCCGTGCCGGTGACCTGCGTGCAGCCGTGGCGATCGACCAGGTGCTGGGCAACCGCGAAATCGTGGTCAAGCCGGTCGGCCTGCAGATCGCATCGGTACCGGGCATCTACGGTGCCACCATCACCGGCGATGGCCGCGTGGTGGTGATCCTGGACGTCGCGCCGCTGGTGCGCCGCTTCCTGGCCAATCCGACGGCACCGGTGCTGGCCAATGCGCCGCGCGACGAACGCCAGGTGCCGCTGGTGATGGTGGTCGATGACTCGCTGACCATGCGCAAGGTGACCGGCCGCATCCTCGAGCGCCACAACTTCGAAGTCAGTGTCGCCCGCGATGGCGTGGAAGCACTGGAGCGGTTGGAAGAGCGCGTGCCGGACCTGATGTTGCTGGACATCGAGATGCCGCGCATGGACGGCTACGAGTTGGCCACTGTGATGCGTGCCGATCCGCGATACAGGGATGTGCCGATCGTGATGATCACCTCGCGCAGCGGCGACAAGCACCGCCAGCGTGCCTTCGAGATCGGTGTCCAGCGTTATCTGGGCAAGCCGTACCAGGAACTGGACCTGATGCGTAACGTGTACGACCTGCTGGGGATCGCCCGTGTCCGTGAGTGAAACCCATCCGGCCCCGGCCGTCGCCCTGCTGGCCCGCCCCGGTGCGGCGCGTGAACGCCTGCGCGAGGCGCTGGCGCATGCCGATGTACAGCTGGTCCTGGAAGATGATCCGAACGGCCTCGAGCCGCAGGTCCTGCAGGCCGCGGATCCGCAGTTCGTGGTGATCGCGCTGGAAGCTGCCATCGAGGACGCACTGGAACGGTTGGAATCCGCGCTCTCGGCACCGGGGCTGACCCTGGTGTTCGATGAGGCTGAGCTGGCCGCCCGCCGCGACGGCTGGGAGGCGCAACGTTGGGGGCGCCACCTGGCCGCCAAGCTGCACGGCCACCAGCAGGTGTTGCCGCCGGGCGCCGAAGAAGAGCCCAGCCTGCAGCTGGAGCCTGGTCATCCGGCGCCCGCGCCGGCGCCGCAGGAAGAAGCCCTGCGGCCACACCTGGAACAGGCGCTGAGCTGGGCCGATGACGTTCCGGCCGACGGCCTGTATTCGCCACCGGCAGACCTGCACGAACCGATCGCGCTGGAGCAGGCCCTGGCGGCGCTGCAGCCGGTCGTGCCCGAGCCTCTGGATCCGCCTTCGGCGCCGCAGGCACTGGCCGAACCGGCGGCGCCCGCGACACCGCCGGTCTCCTTCGATCACACCGCCTGGTCGCTGGTCGAGGAATCGATCGAAGCACCCGTATCGGCAGAAGCCGTGGCGCCGGTCGTCGCGCCGCAGCCCTCGTTCGATACCGATCATTTGAGCCTGGTCGATCTGGATGCCGCCGCCCCGGCCGGTGCGCGTGCCGCATCACTGCTGGTGCTGGCCGGCATCGGTGGCCCGGATGCGTTGCGTCGCCTGCTCGGCGCACTGCCCGCGTCGTTGAGCGTGCCGGTCCTGGTGCACATGCGTCTGGATGGTGGCCGCTACGGCAACCTGGTCAAGCAGATGTCCCGCGTTTCGCCGTTGCCGGTGCAGCTGGCCGAGGCCGGCCAGCACGCGGTGCCGGGCGAGGTGCACGTGCTGGCCGATGATATCGGCGTGCGCGCGGCCAGCGATGGCCTGCATTTCCAGAGCGATGCCAATGGTATTTCGCTCGCTTCGCTGCCGGCCGAACACACCGCGCTGGTGCTGCTCAGCGGTGCCGACCTGGCCCACGTAGGCCCGGCGCTGGACCTGGCGGCCGCCGGTGCGTGGGTGGCCGGGCAGGTGGGCGAGGGCTGCTATGACCCGGCGGCCGCCACCGCCGTGGTGGCTGCCGGCATGGTGGCCGGTGAACCGCAGGAACTGGCGCAGGCAATTGCCGCGCGCTGGGGTGAGCAGGACGACAACGGAGACGCACCATGAGCTACGCCAGCAATGACGAAATCCGCGGCGTCCTGATCCAGGCCGGCAACGAGCGCGTGCTGCTGCCCAATGCCACCGTGGCCGAAATGATGTCGCGCGTGCCGGTGCAGCCGGTCTCCGATGCGCCGCGCTGGCTGGTTGGCGAGATCGGCTGGCACGGCTGGCAGGTGCCGCTGGTGTCGTTCGCACGCCTTTCGGGGCTGGGCGAAGAGACGGTGGCCGGCCACAACAAGGTGGTGGTGCTGAAGTCCCTCAGCGGCAACGCGCAGCGCCCGTACTACGCGCTGCTGACGCAGAACTTCCCGCAGCTGATCTCGGTGCCGCGCGACGGCCTGCTGGCCGACGCCTCCGAAGAAACCCTGCCGCAGACCGTGCACATGCGCGTGCTGCTGGGTGAGCAGAGCGCGCTGTTGCCGAACCTGGACGCACTGGAAGCCGCCCTGGATTCACTGGCGGCCTGATCTACCAAACGGTAGTGCCGGCTGCCGACCGGCACCGAGCCGAGCATGGCTCGGCTCTACAAGGAAACTGCAATCTGGCGCGGGCCCTGTAGAGCCGAGCCTGCGCTCGGCTGCTGCCCTGGACGCGTTGGTCGCGGTAGTGCCGGCCGTTGGCCGGCAACCTCCTGATCCCGTGGATGCCGGCCAGCGGCCGGCACTACCACGAACCTGTCTTATCCCAGGTCGCCCAACCGCGCCTGCAACGCCGCGACCGCGGCCAGCCCGGCCGTTTCCGTGCGCAGGATCCGCGGGCCCAGCTGCAGTCCCTGGAACCCTGCCGCTGCCAGCTGGTCGCGGTCGCGCGGCGACCAGCCCCCTTCCGGGCCGATCGCGAGCACGACGCCCCCTGCCGGAGCGGCCGTCAGCGTCGACAGGCGATGTGCGCCCCGCGGATCCAGGGTCAGCCGCAGCGTATCGGCCGGCAGCGCCGCCGCGGCCTGCGCCAGCGACAGCGGAGGCCCCACCTGCGGAATGCGCGCACGCCCGGACTGGCCGCAGGCTGACGTCACCACGTTGTTCCAGTGCGCCACGCGCTTCTCGGCCCGTGCTGGATCGAGCTTCACCTCGGTGCGCTCGGCGTTGACCGGAATGATCGCCGCCACGCCCAGTTCGGTGGCCTTCTGCAGGATCAGGTCCATCTTCTCGCCACGGGCGATGCCCTGCAGCAGGGTGATCGCCAGCGGTGATTCATTATCGATGGCCTGCACAGCATCGATGCGCACCTGCACTTCGCGCTTGCCGGCCACGGTCAGCGTGGCGCTGTAGTCATGGCCGTCGCCGTTGAACAGCACGCAGGTGTCTCCCTCGCGCAGGCGCATCACCCGCACCAGGTGGTTGGCCGTCTCTTCCGGCAGGGTCACGGTCTGGCCGCTGTGCAGCGCCAGGTCGATGGGGCAGCGGGTCACGCGCATGCAATCGCCTCGTCGATGGCCGCCAGCGTGGTGTGTGCCAGCAGCTCCAGTTGTTCGTCATCCACGCAATAGGGTGGCATCCAGTACAGCACGTCGCCCAGCGGGCGCAGCACCACGCCGCGCTTGAGGGCGGCCTTGTAAGCGTGCAGGCCCAGCCGCAGGCCCGGGTCGAACGGCGTGCGCCTGTTGCCGTCGCGCGACAGCTCGAACGCCACCACCATGCCTGCCTGGCGCACGTCGGCCACGTGCGGATGGTCGGCAAACGGTGCCGCCAGCGTGCCCATCACCGACGCGATGCCCCGGTTGCGGGCGATCACATCGTCGTCGCGGAAGATGTCCAGCGTCGCCAGTGCCGCCGCGCAGGCCAGCGGATTGCCGGTGTAGCTGTGCGAATGCAGGAAGGCGCGCTCGCGCGAGTCGTCGAGGAAGGCGTCGTACAGCGCCTGCGTGGCCAGCACGGCGGCCAGCGGCAGGAAGCCGCCGGTCAGGCCCTTGGAAAGGCACATCAGGTCCGGCATCACCCCTGCCTGCTCGCAGGCGAACAGGGTGCCGGTGCGGCCGAAGCCGGTGGCGATCTCGTCGGCGATCATGAACGCGCCATGGGCATCGCACAGTTCGCGCACGCGCTGCAGATAGACCGGGTCATGCATGCGCATGCCGCCGGCACACTGCAGGCGCGGTTCCAGGATCACCGCGCAGATCTCGCCCGGATGCTGGTCGAACAGCGTGGCCAGGCCGTCGGCAGCCTGCCGCGCGCGGTCGGCCGCGCTCTGGCCGGGTTCGGCCAGGTAGGCATCGGGCGACGGCGCGAACAGCGCTTCGGCCAGCAGCGGTGCATAGACGCGGCGATACAGCGGGATGTCACCCAGCGCCAGCGCGCCCAGGGTCTCGCCGTGGTAGCCGTTTTCCAGTGCAATGAAACGCGTGCGCCGCGGCTCCCCACGGTTCTGGAAATACTGGAAGGCCATCTTCAGCGCCACTTCCACGCCGGCCGAGCCGTTGTCGGCGTAGAACACCTTGGCCAGCGGCTCGCGGCCGGGCTGGCGTGGTGCCAATGCCAGCAGGCGTTCGGCCAGGGTGATGGCCGGCTCATGGCTGAAGCCGGCCAGCATCACCTGTTCCAGCTGCGTGGCCTGGGTGGCAATGGCACCGCCGATGCGCGGTTCGGCATGACCGAACAGGTTGGTCCACCAGCTGCTGACGGCGTCCAGATAGCGGTGGCCGTCGTGGTCGATCAGCCACGCGCCTTCGCCACGGGCGATCGGCACCAGCGGCAGGGTGTCCGGATGCTCACGCATCTGCGTGCACGGGTGCCACAGCACCTGCAGGTCGCGCTGCCGCCAGTGGCGGGCCAGCGGGGAGGGGGTCGGGTCTGCTAGCATTTCGGGCTCATGAACATGTTGCTGCCTGCACATTCTATCGGCCCCGGCGCAGCCGCCGGTCGCCGCGGAGATTCCGCATGAACGATGACCGTGCCGGCCGTCGCTTGCCGATCATCCATCGGATCACCGATGAGGAGAACGGCCCCTTCCAGCGCCAGCATCTGGACCTGGAGTTCTCCAACGGTGAACGTCGCCGTTTCGAGCGCCTGGTCAGCCGTGGTCACGGTGCGGTGGTGGTGGTGCCGATGCTCGACGATGAAACCGTGCTGCTGGTGCGTGAATACGCCGCCGGCATGCATCGTTACGAACTGGGGCTGGTGAAGGGCAGGATCGACGACGGCGAGACCCCCGAGCAGGCTGCCGACCGCGAACTGAAGGAAGAGGCTGGTTATGGTGCGCGCCGGGTCGACGTGCTGCGCGCGATGACACTGGCCCCGACCTACATGAGCCACCAGTCGTGGCTGGTGGTGGCGCGCGACCTGTACCCGGAAAAACTGGCCGGCGACGAGCCGGAAGAACTGGAAGTGGTGCCGTGGAAGCTGGCCGAACTGGACCAGCTGATGTTGCGCGAGGACTTCTCCGAGGGACGCTCGCTGGCGGCGCTGTTCATTGCCCGCCAGTGGCTGCAGGGAACGCGATGATCAAGCTGACGACGGACCTGCGCGAGACCGCCATCGCCATCGCCCAGCAGGCCGGCCAAGCCATCATGCAGGTGTATGCCGATGGCTTCGAGGTCCAGATCAAGGACGACAACAGCCCGGTCACCGCGGCCGACCTGGCGGCCAACCAGGTCATTGAGCTGGGCCTGCGGCAGCTGACACCGGACCTGCCGATCCTGTCCGAGGAATCGGCGCAGGTGGGCTGGGAGCAGCGCCGCCATTGGGGCGCTTACTGGCTGGTGGATCCGCTCGACGGTACCCGCGAGTTCGTCAAGCGCAACGGCGAATTCAGCGTCAACATCGCCTTGATCTACCAGGGCGCGCCGGCATTCGGCGTGGTGCTGGCGCCGGTCACCGGCATTGTCTGGCATGCCATGCGCGGCGAACTGGCCTATCGGCGGCAGGGCCTGCATGACACCGTGCTGCGCACCCGCACGCCGGCCACGGCTCCGCTGCGCGTTGCCGCCAGCCGCTCGCACCGTTCGCCGGAAACCGAGGCGCTGCTGGCGCGCATGGGCCGCATCGAGACCATCGCGCAGGGCTCGTCGCTGAAATTCTGCCGGATCGCCGAAGGCGGCCTGGATGTCTATCCGCGGCTGGGCCCGACCTCTGAATGGGATACGGCCGCCGGCCAGTGCGTGCTGCATGCCGCCGGCGGCGCGGTGCTGTCGGCGGCGACCGGCAAGCCGTTCCGCTACAACCGCCGCGAGACCCTGTTGAACGGCGATTTCATTGCCCTTGGTGATACCAGCCTGCCGTGGCGCGACTGGTTGTCCGACTGATCCTGGAGGCCGCATGAGCGCGCACGACACCCCCACCACCGGCAGCGTCGCAAGCAACGAACTGGAGCGCCTGCTGGCGATCATGGCGCGCCTGCGCGACCCGCAGGGCGGCTGCCCGTGGGACCTGGAGCAGAACTTCGCGACCATCGCGCCGTACACCATCGAGGAAGCCTACGAGGTGGCCGATGCGATCGACCGCGGCGATCTTGACGATCTCTGCGACGAGCTGGGCGACCTGTTGCTGCAGGTGGTGTTCCATGCGCGCATGGCCGAAGAGCAGGGCAGCTTCGCCTTCGCAGACGTGGCCCGCGCGATCAGCGACAAGATGCAGCGCCGCCACCCGCACGTGTTCGCCGAGGCCAGCGTCGACGATGCCGACGGGGTGATGCGTAACTGGGAGGCGATCAAGCGGGCCGAGCGCGCCGCCAAGGGCGAGCAGGACACCTCCGCACTGGCCGGTATCTCGCGCGGCCTGCCGGAATGGCAGCGGGCGGTGAAGCTGCAGTCGCGCGCCGCCAAGGTCGGTTTCGACTGGCCGGGTCCGCTGCCGGTGCTGGACAAGGCCGCCGAGGAGCTGCAGGAGCTGCGCGAGGAGTTCGAACGCGGCGATGTCGCGGGCAACAAGGCGCGCCTGCAGGAAGAACTGGGCGACCTGCTGTTCGTCTGCGCCAACCTGGCGCGCCATGCCGATATCGATCTGGGCGCTGCACTGCGCGGTGCCAACCACAAGTTCGAGCGTCGCTTCCGCGCGATGGAAGCGCAGGCCGACGCACAGGGTGAGGCGTTGGCCGAACTGGACCTGGATGCGCAGGAAGCACTGTGGCAGCAGGCCAAGGCAGCAGAGAAGGCGTGAAAACGCTCGGCCTGTTCCTGCTGACCGCGCTGGCCGAGATCGTTGGCTGCTACCTGCCATGGTTGTGGCTGCGCAAGGGAGGCAGCGTCTGGCTGCTGCTGCCGGCGGCGGCCAGCCTGGCCCTGTTCGCCTGGCTGCTGACCCTGCACCCGACTGCCAGTGGACGGGTCTATGCCGCCTACGGTGGCGTCTACATCGGCACCGCGCTGTTCTGGCTGTGGCTGGTCGATGGCATCCGTCCCAGCCGCTGGGACCTGTTCGGCGCCGCGCTGTGCCTGGCCGGCATGGCGGTGATCATGTTCGGGCCGCGCACCTCATCGGTGTAGAGCCGAGCCATGCTCGGCTGCTCTCCTTCCGACCGCGCTGGCACGCGCAAGCCGAGCATGGTTCGGTGCTGCAAGGCAGCGCAGCGCCCCCGAAAGGCGCATGATGGGCCTGACCATGGCCCCGGAGCATGCGCATGTCCCGCTTCGCCAGCTTCCGCGAGTTCTATCCGTTCTACCTCAGCGAGCACCGTCATCCGGTGTCGCGCCGGCTGCACTTCGTCGGCAGCTGCGGGGTGCTGCTGCTGGTTGCGGCGGCGATCCTGCGCGGCCAACCCATCCTTGTGGTGGCCGCCCTGTTCTGCGGTTACAGCTTCGCCTGGGTCGGCCATTTCTTTTTCGAGAAGAACCGCCCGGCCACCTTCCAGCACCCGCTGTACTCGTTCATGGGCGACTGGGTGATGTTCGCCGACATCCTGCGCGGGCGCGTGCCCTGGTAGCTCCGCTGTGAATGCGGCCTTCACACGCTATGCTGGGGCCTGGACGTCATCGATAAGGAAAGCAAGATGTTCCCGACCATGTTCTTTACCGTGGTACTGGCCTTCGTGGCCGTGGTGATCCTGTTCAAGGCCGTACGGATGGTGCCCCAGGGCTACGAGTGGACCGTCGAGCGCTTCGGGCGCTACACGCACACCATGACCCCCGGCCTGCATTTCCTGATCCCGATCGTGTACGGGGTGGGGCGCAAGGTGAACATGATGGAGCAGGTGCTGGATGTGCCCAGCCAGGAAGTGATCACCAAGGACAACGCCGCCGTGCGCGTGGACGGCGTGGTGTTCTTCCAGGTACTGGATGCTGCTAAGGCCGCCTATGAGGTGGCCAACCTGGAAGTGGCGATGATCGCCCTGGTGCAGACCAACATCCGTACCGTGATCGGTTCGATGGACCTGGACGAATCGCTCAGCCAGCGCGAGGTGATCAATGCCCAGCTGCTGAGCGTGGTCGACCATGCCACCAATCCTTGGGGCGTGAAGGTCAACCGCATCGAGATCCGCGACATCCAGCCGCCGCGGGATCTGCTGGACGCGATGGCGCGGCAGATGAAGGCCGAGCGCGAAAAGCGCGCGCAGATCCTCGAGGCAGAGGGTTCACGCCAGTCGGAGATCCTGCGCGCCGATGGCGAAAAGCAGGCCACCGTGCTGGAGGCCGAAGGCCGTCGCGAAGCTGCGTTCCGTGATGCCGAGGCACGCGAGCGCCTGGCCGAGGCCGAAGCGATGGCGACCAAGGTGGTGTCGGCGGCGATTGCCGAGGGTGACGTGCAGGCGATCAACTACTTTGTTGCGCAGAAGTACGTGGAAGCGTTCAAGGAACTGGCGAGTTCGCCGAACCAGAAGCTGGTGCTGATGCCGATGGAGGCCAGTGGCGTGATCGGTTCGATCGCGGGCGTGGCCGAACTGGCGAAGCAGGCGCTGGCCAGCCAGGACAACAAGGTCGCCGGCAAGCGGCCGCCGCCGCTCGGAGGCTGACATGCGCTGGGAAGTCGTCGGTTGGGGCGCGTTGGCGCTGCTGCTGTTCGCGGCCGAAGCGCTGGCGCCGGGTGCGTTCATGCTGTGGATCGGCATTGGCGCGGCGGCGGTGTTCGTACTGGTTGCGGTGTTCAGTGACATTCCGCTGTTGTGGCAGGTGATCGCTTTCGTTCTGCTGAGTGTGGTCTCGATCCAGTGCTACCGGCGCTGGGGGCGGCCGCGGGCACGGCCCAGCGATGCGCCGTTGCTCAACCGCCGCGCCGAGCAGCTGGTCGGCCGCGAGGTGGTACTGCAGCAGGGCATCGTCGGTGGCCAGGGACGGGTCAGCATTGACGATGCGTCCTGGCAGGTGAGCGGTCCGGAGCTGCCTGCGGGTACGTGGGTGCGGGTGCGCAGCGTGCAGGGCACGGTGCTGGTGGTCGAGGACGCAGGCCGCCCCATGTAGAGCCGAGCCCACGCTCGGCTCCCACACGGAGAGCAGCCGGGCATGGGCTCGGCTCTACAGCTCCGGCGCTGCGCTGCGGCACGCCTGCGGGCGACCGATCTGGGATAATGGGGATTCTTGTTTCCTCTGCTGCCGGACCCGGTCATGACCCAGAAGACGCTGCTCAACGATACCCACCGCGCCCTTGGCGCCAAGATGGTCGATTTCGGGGGTTGGGACATGCCCATCCACTACGGCTCGCAGCTGGACGAGCACCACCTGGTGCGTCGCGAGTCCGGTGTGTTCGACGTCAGCCACATGACGGTGGTCGACCTGCGCGGTGAGCAGGTCAAGCCGTTCCTGCGCCGCCTGCTGGCCAACTCGATCGACAAGCTGAAGGTGACCGGCAAGGCGCTGTACTCGTGCATGCTGAACCCGCGCGGCGGCGTCATCGACGACCTGATCGTCTACTACCTGGGCGACGATTTCTTCCGCATGGTGGTCAATGCCTCCACCCGCGAGAAGGACCTGGCCTGGCTGCGCGAGCAGGCTGCGCCGTTCGGCGTCGCCGTCGAGCAGCGCCCGGACCTGGCCATCCTCGCCGTGCAGGGCCCGCAGGCGCGCGACATCGTGATCGGCCTGGCCCGCGAAGCCGACCGCGCAGCGTTGACCAAGCTGGGCCGCTTCGCCGCCCTGCAGGTGCAGTCCGATGACGGCGTCGAGCTGTTCGTCGCCCGCACCGGCTACACCGGTGAAGATGGTTTCGAGATCCTGCTTCCGCAGGACGCCGTGGTCGCCTTCTGGAACCACCTGCTGGCGGCGGGTGTGAAGCCGGCCGGCCTTGGTGCGCGCGACACCCTGCGCCTGGAAGCTGGCATGAACCTGTACGGCCAGGACATGGACGAAGAGATCAGCCCCTACGAAGCGGCGCTGGGCTGGACCGTGTCGCTGGACGAAGGCCGCGACTTCATCGGCCGCGACGTGCTGGAGGCGCAGAAGAGCGCCGGCACCGCGCGCCAGATGATCGGCCTGGTGATGGACGAGAAGGGCGTGCTGCGCCATGGCCAGACGGTCACCACGGCCAGCGGCCAGGGCGAGATCCTGTCCGGCACCTTCTCGCCGACGCTGGCCAAGGGCATCGCCTTCGCCCGCGTGCCGGCTGGTGAACTCGGCGAGGTCACCGTCGACATCCGCGGCCGTCAGGTGCCGGTGCGGGTGGTCAAGTTCCCGTTCGTTCGGGAAGGCCAGGCGCAGCCCGGCGTGCTCGCCGACGCCTGATCCGTACGTGCCGGTCGTCACTGACAGCAGTGGCGGCCGGTTGGTTACACTAGCCCCGTTTTTTCCACCCCTGCATATCTCTGGAGCAGTCCCATGAGCGAGATCCCCGGCGACCTCAAGTTCCTCAAGTCCCATGAGTGGGCCCGTGTCGAAGGCAATGGCCGCGTCACCGTCGGTATTTCCGACCACGCCCAGGGCCTGCTGGGTGACCTAGTCTACGTCGAACTGCCGGAAGTCGGCGCCGACGCCAAGGCCGGCGAGCAGATCGCCGTCGTCGAGTCGGTGAAGGCCGCCTCGGATGTCTACAGCCCGATCAGCGGCAAGGTCGTCGAGGTCAACTCGGCCCTGTCCGACAAGCCGGAAACCATCAACGAAGATGCCTACGGCGAAGGCTGGATGTTCGTGGTCGAACTGACCAACGCCGATGAGGTCAACGAGCTGCTGGACCCGGACGCGTACGCCGAAGCCCTGGAGAACGAAGACCACTGAGTCGTCGTTTCCGGATTCTGGAACGGCCACCTTCGGGTGGCCGTTTTTGTTTTGGCGACTGCACCGGACTCATGACGCGGGGTTCGCTGCGCACCCTCGGCGTGGCATCAGCCGACAGGCGAACGGTGCCGATGGGCGTGCGCAGTTTTGCGCAAATCCGCGTTTCAGCCCCGCGCCGACGCACTCGGATGTGAAAACTTTTCGCCCCCTGTTGCGGCGCCGTTGTGCTGGCGTCGGTGGCGGCGCCGGTGACCGTCGACGTCGCACGCGCGATGCCGTTGCGAGTCTGTGTCTAAATGCGCGGAGTGCTTATTTCAAGTGTTTTTTGTTCAACGTATGCATCGATGCCGGTGCATGCAGCACGCTTGCGCGACGCTTCAACCGCCATCGCGGGCCGCGTAGAGCAGTGGCGCCGACGGCGCTCGGAAAGGCGCGGATGTGAAAATTTTTCGCGGGGGTTGTTGACAGTAAAAAAAACCGTGATTAGGTTTCGCCTCAGCAGACCTTGCCTGCCCAACCGAGTGCGCAGAATCAATCGTCCGATGCGAAGCAGCCCCTTCAAGACCACCGCGACCCTGATGACGGTGGACACGGCCCCGCTTCCCCCGGAGAAATGCAAGGCACCTCCCGTTCCGATGTCCGCTCCGCCGATCGAGGCGGGCATCGCCGCATCCGTAACGGCGCGCCTGACGCGCCGGCGGTCCCCGCACGCAGCATCCGCGGGTTTGATCCAACTGGGCGTTTCAACTCCCTATCACTGACGAGGAGCCATCCCATGGCAACCAAGAAAGCTGCGAAGAAGAAGCCCGCCGCCAAGAAAGCGGTGAAGAAGGTCGCGAAGAAGGCCGCTGCCAAGAAGGCAGTGAAGAAGGTCGCGAAGAAGGCGACTGCCAAGAAGGCAGTGAAGAAGGCGGCGAAGAAGGTCGCCAAGAAGACCACGGCGAAGAAGGCAGTGAAGAAGGCGGCGAAGAAGGTCGCCAAGAAGTCCACTGCCAAGAAGGCCGTCAAGAAGACCGCGAAGAAGGCGGCCAAGAAGGCCACCAAGAAGACTGCCAAGAAGGCTACGGCCCGCAAGCCGGCCAAGAAGGTCGCAAAGAAGGCGACTGCCAAGAAGGCCGTCAAGAAGACTGCCAAAAAGGCAGTAAAGAAGACCGCGAAGAAGGCTACCAAGAAGGCCGCCCCGAAGAAGGCAGCGAAGAAGGTTGCCAAGCGCAAGCCGGCCGCCCGCAAGAAGAAGGCCGCTCCGGTCGCTCTGCCGGCAACCCCGGCGCCGCTGATCTAAGTACTTCCCGATAGCCGCATCCTGAAACCCCCTTCCCTGGCTGCCCAGCGGGGAGGGGGTTTTTTTATGGGCGGCTTCGATCGCCTGGTGGGGTGACTACCGGCGGGAATCGTTCCACCAGGAAGTCGAGGAAGCTGCGCAGGCGGGTGGAGTGGTAACGGTCGTGCGCATAGACCACGTGCATCGGCCGACCGGCCTGGCCGTGCTCCGGGAGCAGCTGCACAAGTCGTCCAGCCTCGACATCGGCTGCCAGCAGCAGCGTCGACTGCAGGACGATGCCCAGGCCATGCAGCGCCGCCGAACGCAGCGCTTCGCCATTGTTGATCTGCAGTCGACCGTCGGGCACGTGGTCGAGCTCGCCAGCGTCCTCCTGCAGCCACTGCGCAAGTGCACTCGGTTCGAATGACAGGCATTGATGGCCGGCAAGTGCATGCACGCTGTGTGGCGTGCCATGCCTGGCCAGATACGCCGGCGAGGCGCACATCATCAGGCGATAAGGGGCCAGGGCTCGTGCCACCAGCACGCTGCTGTCGGCCAGCGTGCCGATCCGCAGCGCCGCTTCGAAGCCCTCTTCGGCAAGGTCGACCACGCGATCGGTCAGCGTCGCTTCGACCCGGACATCCGGATGGCGCGCCATGTACTCGGCCAGCGCCGGTACCAGTGCATGCGTACCGAAGATCACGGGTGCACTGATGCGCAGCGTGCCCGCCGGTGCCAGGTGCTGGTGCTGCGCCTGCGCATCGGTTTCGTCCACCAGGCGCAGGATTTCCCGGCAGCGCGTGTAGTAATCCTGGCCGAACGGGGTCGTGTGCTGGCGCCGGGTGGTTCGGCTCAACAGCTGCATGCCCAGCCGTGCTTCCAATGCACGCAGATGCTTGCCGGCCATCGTCGCGGAGATGTTCATCGCCGCAGCTGCCGCACTGAGGCTGCCCTTGTCCACGATCAGCACGTAGACCCGCATGCTTTCCAGCAGGTTCATCTGACACCCCGGGTGTTGAACGCTGAAACCTGCGCGGAGTTTATCAATCAGGGGTGATCAAACAGCATGTCGTGCAAGGGCTGGATTGGCCGGCCATGCGGACAGGAGAACACCATGGACTTGAA
Source organism: Stenotrophomonas sp. DDT-1 (assembly GCF_001580555.1). Lineage (NCBI taxonomy): Bacteria > Pseudomonadati > Pseudomonadota > Gammaproteobacteria > Lysobacterales > Lysobacteraceae > Stenotrophomonas > Stenotrophomonas sp. DDT-1. The sequence continues at coordinate 99,470 of NZ_LEKR01000010.1, read as the reverse complement.
TCTTGCAGGCCGTACCGCTTTGGTGACGGGCGCGGCCAGCGGCATCGGTGCCGCCGTCGCCAGGCAGCTGGCGGCCCAGGGCGTGCGCGTTGCCATCACGTCACGGCAGCGGGCACCCCTGCAGGCGCTGGCGGCGCGGATCGAAGCCGAAGGCGGCGTGGCACCGGTCATCGTGGCCGGCGATGTCACCGTGGCCGGTGACGTCCGGTACATCGCGCAGGCATCCCGGGAGGCATTGCAACGCGTCGACATCCTGGTCAACGCCGCAGGGGGCTCCCGGCCGACCAGCGTCGATGCCGATGATGATGTCTGGGAGGAAGCGATCGCCCTGAACTTTTCCGCCGCGCGGCGGATGACCCAGGCGCTGTTGCCTGGTATGCAGGCGCAGGCATGGGGGCGGGTGATCAACTTCAGCGGTTCGATGGAACCGCGTGCGGTGAACGCGGCCACTGCGGCGAAGGCGGCGCTGCATCTGTGGAGCAAGGGGCTGTCGTCGGAGGTGGCCGGGCAGGGCATTACGGTGAATGCGATTGCACCGGGGCGCATCAACAGCGCGCAGATCCTGGAACGCCTGCATCCCACCGAGGAAAGCCGGCGTGCGTTCATCGCCAGCAACATCCCGATCGGACGCTTCGGTGAACCCGAGGAAGTGGCGCCACTGGTGGCGTTCCTGTCCTCGCCGCTGGCCGGCTACATCACAGGCGCGGTGATTCCGGTGGACGGCGGCATGCACTACTTCGCGCACTAATGCTGCGGAGCTGTAGAGCCGAGCCCATGCTCGGCCGCCTTGCGCCAGAATTCCGCTCAGCCGAGCACGGCTCGGCTCTACACAACAACAAAAAGGGCGGCCCGCAGGCCGCCCTTCGCACACACGATCGAGCCCGCCTGATCAGTGCGGCGACGCCACCGCACGATTGCCCGAGGCGCCCTTGCCCTTGCGCTTGTCCTGCTGCGCCGGGCTGGCGCCCTCGGCCATCAGGTTGTCGCTGCCGAAGTCGGTGTCCACGTCCAGCCAGCGCTGCGCCGGCAGGCCGAGCGCGGAGTCGAGCACGGTCGGCAGCAGGCCGCTGGGCAGGCTGCTTTCGCCATTCCACATGATGGCGATGCCCAGATCGCGTTCCGGCACCAGCGCGACCAGGCCGCGATAGCCCTGCACGGCACCGGCATGGAACACCACGTCGTGGCCGGCGTAGTCGAAGGTGCGCCAGCCCAGGGCGTAGCCGGCCGAGTGCAGGCGCTCGCGGCGCCAGCCCGAACGCATCTCGCCGGGGGTGCTGATCAGGCTCGAATGCAGGGTGGCCAGCAGCGGTGCCGGCAGCACGTCAGGGCGGTGCCCGGTGTGGGCGAGCAGCCACTGCGCCATGTCGCTGGCGCTGGCATTGACGCCGGCCGCCGGGGCCACCCGGTAGTAGGTCGGCTTCGGCGTCAGCGAGACCCAGCCGTTGCGGCTGCGCACGTGAGGACGCGCCCAGCGCGAGCTGGCCTGGATGCCGGCCAGGCCGAGGCTGGCATCGTTCATGCCCAGCGGCTTGAAGATGCGGCGCTCGACCGACTGCTCGTAGAAACTGCCGGAGGCCGCGTAGACGACATCGCCGATCAGGCTGAAGGCCACGTTCTGGTAGGCATAGCAGTCGCCCGGCAGGCACTTCAGGCTGGTGTTGGCCAGTTTCTGGGTCAGCGCGTAGTACTCGGCGTTGCCCTCGATGTCGCGGTCGTAGGCGTTGTACGGCAGGCCGACGCGATGGCTGAGCACGTCGGCTACGGTCAGGCGATCAGTGGCTTCCGGCGAGTTCAGGCGGAAGCCCGGCACGTAGTCGGTGACCTTGCTGTCCCAGCGCAGCGTGCCGTCGTTGACCAGCAGGCCGGCCATGGTGCCGGCGAAGGCCTTGGACAGCGAGGCCAGGCGGAACACGGTGTGCGCATCGACCGGCAGCGGATTGTTGACGTCGGTGACGCCATAGCCGCGCGCGCTGAGGATACGACCGCCCTGCACGATCGCCACGGCCATGCCTGGCACGCGTTCGCCATAGGTGAGCTGCTGCGCCATCGATTCGATGTTGGCGACGTTGAAGCCGGGCGCCGGGGCCTGCACGCGCGGCACCAGGCCGGTGCGGTAGGCCGCCGGCTGGGTGTGGGCGACAGTGGGACCGGCAGCGGATTCGATGTTGGTCGGCATCGGCGGCAATGCCGGCGGTGTCTGCGCGGTGGTGGACAAGGCAACGGGCATCAGCATGCCCAGCAAACCGGTGGCCGCCGAACGGATCGGGCGACGCAGGCTGTTCTTTTTCATCGGTTGGACCCGTGCGCGACTGCTGATGGCGATTCTAGCGCCGCTTTTCCCTTGTGCACAAACAAAGCGAAGATGAATGCGCATCTCGTTGAAAAAGTTGGAATTTTGACGCCCTGAAGGCATGTATCGGAACGTGTCGTATGGGTGGGGCCGTGACACTGCGTTGCAGCCTTCTGCGTGGCTGCTGCTGGCGATGTTGCAGTGCATTGGCTAACGTACGCGCTTCACCGCCCCCGGAGCCTGCCATGCCGCTGTCCAACCGCCGTCTTCTGGCGAGGGACGCCGCGTGAGCGCGGTGAAGGGCAAGGGGCCGCTGCATGGGCTGACGGCGGCACTGCGTGAGTCGCCGGCGCTGTGGTGGTCGTTCCTGTACTTCTTCTGCCTGCTCAGTGGCTACTACGTGCTGCGCCCGGTGCGTGAGGCGATGGCTGCCTCGGCCGACTTGGAGACCGTGTTCCCGCCGATGCTGATCGCCTGGTTTGCCAGCCATGGCATCGCGCTGAAGGACTTCGTCCTGCAGTTCCTGTTCTCCTGCGTGTTCGTGATCATGCTGGTACTGCAGCCGGTGTACGGCTGGCTGGTCAGCCGCTTCCCGCGACGGGTGTTCCTGCCGGCGGTGTATGGGTTCTTCATCGTGACCCTGCTGGGCTTCTACATGATGTTCGACAGCGGCGTGCCTGGCCGCGGCATGGCCTTCTTCTTCTGGATCACCGTCTTCAACCTGTTCGCGGTGGCGGTGTTCTGGAGCTTCATGGCCGATGTGTTCTCCAATGTGCAGGCCCGGGCCTTCTATGGATACATTGGCGCGGCGGGCACCGTCGGTGCCTTCCTTGGTCCGATCATCACCAGTGCGCTGGTGCAGAGCGTGGGCATCGCCAACCTGATGCTGGTCTCCGCAGCTTTCCTGGTCGTGTGCCTGTTGTGCATCTGGCGGCTGCGGCACTGGGCGGTGCTGCGCGAACGCGAGCAGCAGCTGGTGTCCGGCGAGCAGCCGATGGGCGGCAGTGTGCTGGACGGCCTGAAGTTGATCGTGCGCGAGCCGCTGCTGCGCTGGCTGGCGATCATGGTGGTGTTCGGGGTGGGCGTGGGGACGCTGCTCTACAACCAGCAGGCTGCGATCGTGCGTGCGGCGTTCACTGACCCCGCAGCCAGCACCGCGTTTTTCTCGCGCATCGACTTGGCAGTGAATGCGCTGGCGCTGTTGATGCAGCTGGGCCTGACCCGCTGGTTGCTGTCCCGGCACGGAATCGCCCCGGCGCTGCTGATTCCCGGTTTCGCGATCCTGATCGGCTTCTCGGTGCTGGCGGCCTCGCCGATGCCGCTGATGGTCGCGGTAGTGCAGGTGATGACCCGGGCCAGCGAATTCGCACTGGCCAAGCCGGCGCGCGAGACAATCTACACGCGCGTGGACCGGCAGTGGCGCTACAAGGCCGGCGCAGCGATCGACACCGTGGTCTACCGCGGTGCGGACCTGAGCTTTGCCTGGGTGCACAAGGGCCTGTCATTGTTCGGCTCGCACGTAGTGTTCATCGGCGGCATGCTGGTGGCCGCGTGCATGACCGCAGCCGCGTTCGGTGTACTGCGCGAAGAAAAGAAACTGCCGCGCGACCGATGATTTCCCGGGCTCCGACCCCCCATCCCTGTCCAAGGAACCGCCCATGTACTGGATCGCACTCATCCTGACGTTGCTCGTGGCCCTGCTGCACGTCTATTTCCTGGCACTTGAGATGTTCCTGTGGACCCGCCCGCTGGGCCTGAAGACCTTCCGCAACACGCCGGAGAAGGCAGAGATCACGCGCGTGCTGGCGGCCAACCAGGGCCTGTACAACGGCTTCCTGGCAGCAGGCATCGTGGTGGGGCTGGTGATCGATCAGCCGGTGCTGGTGACATTCTCGCTGGCCTGCGTGGTGGTGGCCGGGTGCTATGGCGCCTACAGCGTCAGCCGCCGCATTTTCATGATCCAGGCGGTGCCGGCGATCCTGGCGTTGGTGTTTCGCACGCTGGCGTAGTTTCCAGCCAACGGCGCAGCCCCTCGTGGGTTGGTCGCGTAGAGCGGGTCATGTGTTGGGTGTGGCGGATGGGCCGTGCAGGGGACGCTGCAAGTACGTCCATGTAAGCTCGATGGCGCCATCCATGGCGCCAACGCCCCTGCACGGCCCACCCGCCACACCCCTGACAGGTTCCGTGTGCGGCCAGCCCACGGAGAAGAAAGAGAAGATCAAGAGCAACAGCAACAGCAAAAAGCGGCCGGTGGGCCGCTCTTGCTTCTGCTTCTGCTCTTCTTTTTTCTCTTGCGTGGGTAGACGCCGCAGAGATCCGTCCGAGGCCGGAGGGGTGGGGTCGGGCGGGGTATCCGCGCCATGGATGGCGCGGCTAAGCCTACACGGACGTACTTGCGGCGTCCCCGCCCGGCCCCACCCCTCCGGCCCAACCGATAAACCGCATGCTTCGTCTACCCACGAGGGGCTGCGCCGTTCGCCGGAACACTACTTTGCCGGCGACAACCACATGTCGATCACCGCGCTGAACACCTCCGTGCCCGCACGGTCGCGCACGCTCACCGTCACCGGCAGCGCATAGCCCTCGGCCGCGACAACAATAGGCTGTGCCGGCAGCGCCACCGCCTGCAGCGTGCCACGCGCCTTGGCCAGGTACTGCACCTGCATCCCCTTCGGGATCCAGCGCATGCCCTTCGGCAGCGATGCGTCGACCATCAACCCGGCGGTCAGTTCGGCCAGGTTGCACATCGCGATCGCGTGCACCGTGCCGATGTGGTTGCGTACTCTGCGGCGGTCGGCCAGCGTACCTTCGCAGCGGCCGTGTTCCAGGCGGGTGATGCGCGGCGCGATGCTGGCGAAGTAAGGCGCCTTGAAACACACCGCGCGCGAGAACAGCCAGTTGCCGGCAGGCCAGCGCTGCAGGCGGTTGTAGAGCGAGAGCAGGGGCGTGGACATGAGGAGGATTCCGGTCGGCGGATAAAGCGACGGCGGGCCAAGGCCCGCCGTCGAGGCAACGCGTGTCGCGGGCGATCAGGCCGCCTGCGAATGCGGGTCCTTGTGCTGGCGGTCGTAGTAGCTGGCCGCGCGCAGTTCGTGGGTGTCGAAGTCGTCCACGGTGATGGTATCCAGCGTCAGCGTACGCAGCTCTTCCAGCAGGCTGCGCTCGTCCTGGGTGATCACGCCTTCGGCCACGGCTTCGTCCAGCTGGCTCTTGAAGTCCAGCGCCTCGATGCCCTTGCTCTTCAGTGCCTTCAGGAACTTGCGCTCCACCGGCTCGGCCATGATCGCCTTGCTCAGGTAACTGTTGATGCGGCCGCCCGGGTTGTTCTCGCACGGGGTCAGGAACACGCCATTGGCCAGGCGGTCACGGGCCTCATTCGGGGCCATGAGCAGGGCGGCGACGCGGCGGCTCAGGCGGTCACCCGGAGCCTCGGCACGACGGCCCAACGGGAAGATGAGCGCCCACATCAGCCAGCCGATCGGACGGATCGGGAAGTTGCGCAGCGCGGCCGACAGCGACTCTTCGATCTTGTGCACGCTGTCATGGAAGGCCCAGGCCAGCAGCGGCTGGTCGGCCTGCGGTGCACCTTCGTCGTGGTAGCGCTTGAGCATGGCGCTGGTCATGTAGACATGGCTCAGCACGTCGCCCAGGCGGCCGGACAGCGATTCCTTGAACTTCAGCTTGCCGCCCAGGGTCATCATCGAGATGTCGGCCATCAGCGCCAGGTTGGCCGAGTAACGGTCCAGCTTGCGGAAGTAGCGGCGGGTGTAGGCGTCGCCCGGGGCGGCGCCGAAGCGCGCGCCGGTCAGGCCGAACCAGAACGAACGCACGGCATTGGAGATGCCGAAGCGGATGTGGCCGAACAGGCTGCGGTCGAACTCCTGCAGGCCGGCACGGGTATCCGGATCCTGCGCGGCCTTCATTTCCTTGAGCACCCACGGGTGGCAGAGGATCGCACCCTGGCCGAAGATCAGCAGGCTGCGGGTCATGATGTTGGCGCCTTCCACGGTGATCGCGATCGGCGCGGCCTGCCAGCTGCGGCCGGCGAAGTTGCGCGGCCCCAGGATGATGCCCTTGCCGCCGATCACGTCCATCATGTCCGAGATCACTTCGCGGCTCATGGTGGTGCAGTGGTACTTGGCGATCGCCGACGGCACCGACGGCACGTCACCACGATCGACCGCCGCGGCGGTGGCCTGCGACAGCGCGCTGATCTTGTAGGCCTTGCCGCCGATGCGGGCCAGCGCCTCTTCCACGCCTTCGAAGCGGCCGACCGACAGGCCGAACTGCTTGCGGATGCGCGCATAGGCGCCGGTCACGGCGGCACCGGCCTTGGCACCGCCGCTGGCGGTGGACGGCAGGGTGATCGAGCGGCCCACGGCCAGGCACTCGTTGAGCATGTTCCAGCCCTTGCCGGCCATGGCTGCGCCGCCGATCAGCTGGGTCAGCGGAATGAACACGTCCTTGCCGCGGATCGGGCCGTTCTGGAACGTCGAGTTCAACGGGAAATGGCGACGGCCGATCTCGACGCCGGCGGTGTCGCGCGGCAGCAGGCCCAGGGTGATGCCGATGTCGCGGGTGTCGCCCATCAGACCATCCGGGTCGTACATGCGGAAGGCCAGGCCGATCAGCGAAGCGACCGGAGCCAGGGTGATGTAGCGCTTGTCGAAGGTCAGCTTGACGCCGAGCACCTGCTCGCCGTTCCACTCGCCCTTGCAGACGATGCCGTAGTCCGGGATCGAAGTGGCGTCGGAGCCGGCGAACGGACCGGTCAGGCCGAAGCAGGGCACTTCGCGGCCATCGGCCAGGCGCGGCAGGTACTGGTCCTTCTGTTCCTGGGTGCCGTAGTGCACCAGCAGCTCACCCGGGCCCAGCGAGTTGGGCACGCCGACGGTGGAGCTGACCACCGAAGACACCGACGCCAGCTTCTGGATCACCTTGTGGTGGGCCAGCGCGGAGAAGCCCAGGCCGCCGTACTCCTTCGGGATGATCATGCCGAAGAACTTGTTCTTCTTGATGAAGGCCCACAGCTCCGGCGGCAGGTCGGCGTGGACGTGGGTGATTTCCCAGTCGTTGACCATCGTGCACAGCTCTTCCACCGGGCCATCGAGGAAGGCCTGTTCTTCAGCGGTCAGCTGCGGCTTGGGATAGTTGAGCAGGATGTTCCAGTCCGGGTCACCGGTGAACAGCTCGCCCTCGAAACCGACCGAGCCGGTTTCCAGCGCAATGCGCTCGGTCTGCGACAACGGCGGCAGCACCTTGCGGAACACCTTCATCATCGGGCCGGTCAGCAGCGGCTTGCGGATGAACGGCAGCAGCAGCGGCACGGCGATCACCGCCAGCACCGCCGCAGCGACGATGGTGGCGGTCTGGTTGACGTAGGGAATGAACCAGCAGGCGGCCAGCAGGGCCACGCTGATCAGCGTCCAGGTAACCAGCCGCATGCGGTGGTAGGCGACGAACGCGCCTGCCAGCAGCAGGGCGAGGAAGGGAAGAACGATGCTCATGAGCGTGCTCCGGTGACGTGCTCGTTTGTGGCGGACGAAGCCGCAGCGTCCGCTGCGGGCAACACGTCCAGATAGTCCAACACAGTAGCGGTAAAGGCGTCGTTGTCATCGCCGGCGACCATGTGGGTCGCTTGCGGCAGCTGTACATGGCGCGCATGCGGCGCCAGCGCCAGGAATTCGGCCACGGTCTGCGGCGTGACCAGGTCGCTGCGGCCGCCGCTGACCAGCAGCAGCGGGCACTTCACCTGGCGTGCGGCCTCGGCCAGTGCGTCCTGGTGCTGTTCGCTGTCGCGGGCCAGCTCGGCCACCAGGCGCGGGTCCCAATGCCAGCGCCAGCGCCCGTGGCCATCCTCGCGCAGCAGCGCACGCAGCGACTGCTCGGATTTGCGCGGCCGGTGCGGCATGTAGGCCGAGATCACGTCGGCGGCCTGGGTCAGCGAGGCGAAGCCGTCGGGATGGGCGGTCATGAAGGCGAGGATGCGCTCGACACCCGCGGTATCCCAGCGCGGGGTGATGTCGACCAGCACCATGGCCGAGAACAGGCCCGGCCAGCGCGACTCGGCCAGCAGGCCGAACAGGCCACCCATCGAAGCGGCAACCAGTACCGGCGGGCGCGGCTGTTCGCCGGCCAACACGATCAGGTCGTCGGCGAACTGTTCGCCGTGATAGGGCAGATCGGCGCCATTCCAGTCGGAATCGCCATGGCCGCGGGCGTCGTAGGCCAGCGTCTGCAGGCCGGCCGCGTTCAGTGCGCGGGCAGTGGCATTCCAGGCGTGGCGGGTCTGGCCGAAGCCATGGGCAAACAGGACCCGGCCGCGCCGGCCATGGTCGCTGACGGTCGCCGCCAGGCGGGCGCCATGGGCGGCGTCCAGGCGCAGGTCATGGAACGCAGCGGGAGTGGGGGACATAACCATACTTGCTAGTATGGAGAGCTTCGAGGGGAAGTCAATACTGCATGGTATGGTGCGTTGCAGAACGCGCGTGGAGGGACCCTTCCGACGGGCCTGCGACGGTTTCGACCGCAACCGCGTACTGCAACGAACCCCGGCGTATGGTTAAATCAGTCCATGAATCAACCTGACGCTTCCGCCGGCGAACCGCGCGCCGGCCGCAACAGCCGCCTGAGTGCCGAAGACTGGGCCCAGGCGGCCCTCGATCTGATTGCTGAACAAGGTGTCGGCGCCGTCGCGGTAGAGCCGCTGGCACGGCGGCTCGGCGTTACCAAGGGCAGTTTCTACTGGCATTTCCCTTCACGCGATGCATTGCTGCAGGCGGCGCTGGAACGCTGGGAACTGTTCGAACAGGAACAGGTGTTCGGCAGCCTGGAAGACGTACCGGATCCGCGCGTGCGCCTGCGCCAGCTGTTCCAGATGGTGGCGCATGAAGTGCAGCCGCACATCATCTACAGCGAGCTGCTGAAGGCCCTGGATCATCCGATGGTGCGGCCGGTGATCGACCGGGTCTCGCAGCGTCGCCTCGACTATCTGGTCGCCTCGTTCCGCCAGGCCGGCCTCAGCTCGACCGATGCGCGTCATCGCGCACGCCTTGCGTACGCCGCGTATGTCGGCTTCCTGCAGTTGTCGCTGCAGCTGCAGCAGCCCAAGCAGGCGCGCGAGGATTTCGAGGCCTACGTCGAGCACCTGATCGAGACGCTGATCCCGAACGGATGAGCGCCCGGAAATGATCTCGAAGGAAGGCCGCAGCGATGCTGCGGCCTTTTTTGTTGTGCGCTGGCCAGCGCCCGTCCATGGCGCGCAAAGAACAACGGCCCCTTTCGGGGCCGTTGCTGCATCAGCTGATCGGGTTCCCGATCAGAACTTCTGCTTGTACTGCATGTAGATCAGGCGACCGATGTCGTAGCCGCCGTAGTAGGAGTACTGCGAGTTCGGCGCCGAGTACATCTGCGGGCCGTAGTGGTCGAACACATTGCGTGCACCGACCGCGATGGTCGCATTCCACGGCGCGTTCCAGGAGAACTGGACGTCGTGGAAGGTGGTGGCGCCGCGCTTGTTCTGCGCCTGGTTGCGAGCCGGATCCGGCGAGCCGTAGTCAGGCAGCGAGCACTCGGTGGCGTAGTAGCAACGCTCCTTCACGCTGGAGAAGTAGCGGGTGCCCCAGGTGATGCCGAAGTCGCCGAATTCCCAGCCAACGGTCAGGTTCGAACGCAGGCGGAAGTTGCTGCCGAAGCCATTGTAGATCTGCACCGGGGAGTCATCATTGGCCGTCTTCAGAACGTTCTTGGTGACGTAGGTGTTCTGCAGGTTGAAGTTGAAGCTGCCCCAGGTGTCGGTCGCATAGCGGTAGCTTGCATCGAAGTCGAAGCCTTCGGTTTCGATGAAGCCGGCATTGCGGCTGCCGTAGGTCAGGTTGTTGACGTAGCCGAGCGTGGCGTCACGGGTGAAGGTGCTGCAGCGCTCAGCAATGCCCAGAACGTAGCAGTCGTTCAGCTGATCCGTCGGGGTATCGGAAACGATCGTGTTCTCGATCTTGATGTTGAACCAGTCCAGGCTCAGGTTCAGGCCCGGGGCGAAGGTCGGGCTCCAGACCAGGCCAACGGTCTTGGACTTGGACGTTTCCGGAGTCAGGTTCGGATTGGAGCCGGAGGTGAACGGCACCGGGCTCTGCTCATCCGGGCCTTCAGCCGGGACGTAACCCTGCTTCAGCTGGCGGAAGTTCGGGGCCAGGGCACCCAGGGCGGCAGCGCATCGCTGGGCCGTGGCGGCGTCGGTTGCGGCCAGACCGAACGAGGTATCGCACGGATCGGTGAAGTACTCGAAGGACTGCGAGCTGCCGCCGTACAGGTCGGCGATGGTCGGCGCGCGGAAGCCCTCGGAGTAGGTCGCACGAACCAGCAGCTGATCGATCGGGCGCCACTTCAGGCCGAACTTGCTGTTGGTCGTGTTGCCGAAGGTGCTGAAGTCGGAGAAGCGGGTGGCTGCGCTCAGGCTCAGTTCCTTGGCACCGGGCAGGTCGGCCAGGATCGGTACGTTCAGCTCCAGGTACACTTCATTGACGTCGTACTTGCCGCCGGTCGGGCCAGCCGCCAGGTCGGTGGAGTAACCCGACTGCGACAGCGCGTCCGGATTGAAGTTGCCCTTCTCCTCGCGGTACTCGTAACCCAGTGCGAAGCCCAGGTCGCCTGCCGGCAGGGTCAGGATGCTGCCCGCAATGTTGGCGTAGTAGGACGTCATCGTGGTTTCGCCGACGTTGTGCGTCGTCGGGAACAGGAACTGCTGCAGGTCCGGATTGCCGGTCAAGCCGCCATCACCGGTGCGGCCGAACGGAATGGCCGGGTTCCACGGGATGCAGCCGCCGGCGCCGGGGCCGTAGGCCGGGTTGGTGCCCGCAGCCAGGCCCGCTGCGGTTCCGCACTCCACGCGGCCGGTTGCCGGGTTGTAGAACGAGGCCCCGGTGGCGGCGTTGGCAGCCAGGACGTTGTAGTTGCCGGTCTGGCTCTGGTTGTTTTCGGAGTTCTGGTAGAGGTAGCCGGCTTCCCAGTCGAAGTACTTGTCATTGAACTGGAACGAGCCCTGCAGCGCGCCGCTGAAGCGGAACGTCGTCAGCTTGTTGTTGGAAACGCGCGGCACTTCCCAGCCACGGCGGACATACGCCATATCCTGGCCGAACGGGTTGTAGTAGCTGTCGGCCGACCAGATGGAACCGAGGTTGGCGTAGGCTTCGGACTGCAGCGGGTAACCGGCCACCTGCGCTTCCGATTCGCGGCGGGTGTACAGCAGGTCACCGCTGAAACGGACATTGTCGGTAAGGTCGTACTGCAGGTTGGCGAATACGCTGCGACGCTTTGTCGGGGTCAGCAGCTGCATCTGCTGGTTGGAGTTGCTTACGTCACCGGTGATCGGGGTCAGGTCGGTTTCGTGGAAGTCCGCCGCGTTGTAAGGATTGCCGCCGCGGTTGAGGGTGAGCGACGGTGCGTCCGGATCGGTCGGGTCGAACACCGAGCCCCACTGGCTGACCGAGGTCCAGCCGGCGGTCGGATGGCGATTGGTGCGCGACGATTCGGAGAACCAGCGGTCCTTTGCCCACACCGCCTTTTCGTTGGAGTACTCGGCACCGATGGTGATCGAGCCGCGATCGCCGGTGAAGCCGGCAACGAAATCGGCGCTCTGCTTCTGGCCGTCGCCTTCACTGTACTGCCCGGTGTAGGCGTTGACTTCCAGGCCTTCGAAATTCTTGCGGGTGATGATGTTGATCACGCCGGCCATGGCATCGGAACCGTACACCGAGGAAGCACCGTCCTTCAGCACGTCGATGCGCTCGACGATCGCCGACGGGATCTGCGACACGTCCTGATAACCGCTGACGCTGGCGCCGAGGCGCTTGCCGTCGACCAGGATCAGGGTGCGCTGTGCACCCAGGTTGCGCAGGTCGATGTAGTAGCCGCCGACCATTTCACCGGAGGACAGCGGTTCGGAACGGCTGATGGCCGGGCTGCCGGCGGCAGAAATGTTCTGCAGCACGTCAGCAACCGTCTTGAAGCCGCTCTTTTCGATGGTGGCGCGGCTCAGGCTCAACACCGGCTGGGCGGTTTCGGTATCGACCTGACGGATGCGCGAACCGGTGACCTCGATGCGGTCGAGGTTGGTGGCTTCCTGGGCGTGGGCCGTCGCGGTGGTGGCACCGGCGACAAGCGCGATCACAACTGCGTCACGCAGCTGGCTGGACTTGAGTTTCATTGGCTCTCTCTCTCCAAGAAATCTTGGCTGGGGTTAATGCCCGGCGGGGGAGCGAAAAAGCGCTCCCAAATCGCGAGGCTGACCCGATAGTAACGGGCGTTCGCCAAGAATTAAAGCTGTGTTAATGAAGTCTGTGATTTTGGTAAAAAAGCGATTTTTCCAGCCCAATCAACGGGTTGCTGGTATGGTCATGCTGATCTGCCTCGTTTGTTAACGCAGAATGATGAAAAAAGTTTCGACTGATATGTATCCCAATATGTCGATACGCTCTGCGGTCGATACCGCTCATGCGAGTGCGAGGCTGGCACGCAGATGCAAAAAGGCGCCTTTCGGCGCCTTCGGGAATGTCGTTGCTGAACCTGACTGAGGGGATCAGAGATCCTGTTCGTAACGCACGTACGGCACGGTGCCGTCGTCGTTGCTTTCGTTGCGCGGGGAGAACGGATTCTTGCCGCGGCTGATCACGTTCTCGGCGCCGACGGTCAGCTGGCCGGACCACGGGGTACGCCAGGTCAGGCCGATGCCCAGGCCTTCGAACTTGCCGGGCTTGCCCGGCACGTCGACCACGCGGCCGATGATGCTGCCGGTGAAGTTGCCGTAACCGGCACCGATGCTCAGGCTCTTGCTGTCCCAGCGATCGACGATGGCCGGCGAAGCGTCGGCCAACGGTACCAGGCGTGCCTTGGCGTAGGTACCGGCGATGGAGACGAAGCCTTCGCGGCCAATGTTCTTCTGCGCGAACACGGTCAGATCGTTCTGCTCGGCGCGCAGCGAGGGCGTCTTGTTCGGGCCCGACAACCAGGCGGGCAGGGTTTCACGGCCGGTGCCGGCAGTGATGCCCAAGCGGCTGTTGCCCCGGTTCAACGCGGCGGTACCACTGAAACGACGGCTGTTCAGATCATCCTCGTCGCCCAGGCTGGCCAGCATGCAATGGCTGGCCAGGCCGCTGATGCTGGTGCCGCTGCTGCTGTTGCAGAGCAGGCCCAGCGAATCGCCGGAGGACAGGCCAAAGGCTGCGTCCAGCGAATTGCGGCCGAAATGCCAGCGGGCGCCGGCTGCCTGTTCGCCGGTCGGCTCCAGGTACAGCAGCGCCTCGACCTTGCCGCTGCCCTTGTTCCATACCGGCAACACGGTGCGGGTGTCCTTGCTCTGCGCATGCACGCCCGTGATCGCGCCAAGGGCGATCAGCAGGGCCAGCGGTAGACGCAGGAAGGTACGCATCGGACCAGTTCAGACAGGGACGGACAACGGAAGTTCCCGTGGGGACGGGAACTCGATCCTAGGGTGTTTATGAATTCTTAACAAGCCTTGATCCTCCCCAGGTACAAGACTGCCGTTTACTGAAGTCGTTCAGGCGCCGCTACAGCCCCCTGGGCGCCGTGGAACAGTATGCCGAACTCCGTCAATGGAAAGTGATACTCACGCCCGCAGAATTCGCAACGCACCTCGACGGCGCCGGTGGCCTCGGCGGCCGCGCGGGCTTCGTCCTCGCCCAATGACTGCAGCATGCCAGCCACCCGCTCGCGCGAGCAGGAGCAGGCGAAGGACAGCGGCTTGTCGCCCAGCAGTTCCGGCCGCTCCTCGTGGAACAGGCGGTGCAGCAGCTGCTCGGCCGGGGTCGCCAGCAGTTCGGCCTTGCCCAGGGTTTCGAACAGGGCGCTGGCGCGGGCCCAGCCATCCTCGTCGCCTTCGTCGCCGGGCAGCTTCTGCAGCAGCAGGCCGGCGGCACCGTTGCGGTCGGCCGCCAGCAGCAGGCGGGTCGGCAGCTGCTCCGACTGGCGGAAGTAGTCCTCGAAGGCCTCGTCCAGTTCCGGCGCAGTCAGCGCGACCAGGCTCTGGTAGCGCTGCGGCTCGCGCGGGTCCAGGCCGGGGTTCTCGATGGTGATGGCGAGGATTGCGTCATCACCGAGGCGGGACAGGTCACGCGGTGCGTCGCCACCCTCGCTGAGCTGGGCGATACCGCGCAGGGTGCCGGCGGCGGTGCATTCGGCGAACAGGGTGCGCAGCGCGGTGCTGCTGCGCAGCTGCACCGACAGGCGCCCGTCGATCTTGGTGTGGCCGGTGAACAGCGCCGAGGCGACGCAGGCCTCGCCAAGCAGTTCGGCAGCGGCGTCCGGGTAGGCGGCATGGGACAGGATTTCCTGCCAGGTGGCCTGCAGGTGCACATGCACGCCACGCACGCCGGCGTCGGGGAGCAGGAAACGGATCAGGGAATCGGGGTTGGCGGTCATCGGCTCACATCGCGCGTAAACGGGGGCGGTTGCCGGATAATGCGCCGACAACCAGACAGAAGAAGGATGCACCAGTAATGGGGGCAGCGGGAGAGCAGCACAAGGTAGAGGCCGTGGTCGCCGCGCCGCGCCGGCGACGCTGGCGCTGGAAGCGGCTGCTGTGGCTGCCGGTGCTGCTGGCCGCCTTCAGCTGTCTGCAGGTGCTGGTGCTGCGGTTCATCGACCCGCCGGTGTCCATGGTGATGCTGTGGCGCTATGGCGAGGCGCTGGGCGAGGCCGACTGGTCCTATCGGCTGCATTACCAGTGGCGCGACCTCGACCAGATGGCACCGAGCCTGCCGATCTCGCTGGTGGCGGCCGAGGACCAGCGCTTCCCCGACCACAACGGCTTCGACCTGCAGGCCATCGAAAAGGCGCGCGACCACAACGCCAGGGGCGGGCGCCTGCGCGGCGCCAGCACGATCAGCCAGCAGGTGGCCAAGAACCTGTTCCTGTGGCAGGGCCGCAGCTGGATCCGCAAGGGCCTGGAAGTCTGGTACACGGTGTTGATCGAGGCGCTGTGGCCAAAGGAGCGGATCCTGGAGATGTACGCCAACATTGCCGAATTCGGTGATGGTGTGTATGGCGCGCAAGCGGCAGCGCAGAAATTCTGGGGCAAGGACGCGGCCCGGCTGAGTCCGGCCGAGAGCGCGCGCCTGGCCGCGGTGTTGCCGGCACCGCGTCGCTACAACGCGGCAAAGCCTGGGCCGTATGTGCAGCGGCGGGCCGCGTGGATCCAACGCCAGGCGCGCCAGCTGGGTGGTGCGTCCTATCTGTCGGAGGACTGAGCCCGGCGCTGCAATTGGCAGGCGACGGGCCGGGCACGTGCCGGCAACGTACAATCCGGCCATGACCCGCGAACGGCTTACCTTCGTCATCGCCGCCTACAACGAGGCCCTGGCACTGCCGCTGCTGCATCCACGGCTGTGCGCGGTGCTCGACGGCATGCCCGACATCGACGGTCACATCCTCTATGTGGACGACGGCAGCCATGACCGCACCTGGGACGTGATCGCCGGGCTGGCCCAGGCCGATGCACGCGTATCGGCGCTGAAGCTGTCGCGCAACTTCGGCAAGGAAGCGGCGCTGACCGCCGGCCTGGATCTGGTGCACGAGGGTGCGGCGATGATCCTCGATGCCGACGGCCAGGACCCGCCGGAGCTGGTGCCGCAGTTCGTCGCGCGCTGGCGCGAAGGGCATGACAACGTCTATGGCACGCGCATGGCCCGCGATGGCGAGGCCTGGATCAAGCGGGCCACGGCAGCGATGTTCTATCGGGTGATGGGCCGCCTGTCGCGGACACCGATTCCGGCCGATACCGGGGACTTCCGCCTGCTGTCACCGCGCGCGCTGAACGCCCTGCGCGGGATGCGCGAGCGCCACCGCTTCATGAAGGGACTTTTCAGCTGGGTGGGATTCAAGCGGATCGCCGTGCCCTACCACCGCCACGCACGTGTGGCCGGCAGCAGCAAGTTCAGCCTGTGGCGGCTGTGGAATTTCGCCCTCGAAGGCATCACCGGGTTCTCGACCGTGCCGTTGCGGGCGGCGACCTACCTCGGGCTGGCAACCGCGGCCGTCGCTTTCGTGTTCGGCCTGTGGGTGATCGTGAAGGCGGCGCTGTATGGCGACCGGGTGGCGGGCTGGCCGACGATGATGGCGGTGATCCTGTTCCTGGGCGGCGTGCAGCTGATCGCGCTTGGCCTGATCGGCGAGTACCTGGGGCGGCTGTACGAGGAGTCCAAGCAGCGGCCGTTGTACCTGGTTGACGCCTGGCTAGCATCGTCCGTGGCAGACTCGGTCCCGCAACCCACCCTGGGAGGGCAGGCAGATGACCACGGTACGGCAACTGTTGGACGGCAAGTCTCCTGAAGTACATGCGGTCGCGCCGGATGCGGCGGTGATCGATGCGATCCGGTTGATGGCGGAAAAGGGCATCGGTGCGGTGCTGGTGATGGACGGCCCGCGGCTGGTGGGAATCCTGTCCGAGCGTGATTACGCGCGCAAGATCGTGTTGCGTGATCGCTCTTCGCGCGATACGGCGGTGGCAGAGATCATGACGTCGCAGGTGGTGACGGTGTCGCCGGGCGAGCAGGTGGAGCATTGCCTGCAGTTGGTGACCGATTATCGCATCCGCCATCTGCCGGTCGTGGAGGGCGCGCAGGTGCTGGGGGTGATCTCCATCGGCGACCTGGTGAAGTCGGTGATCGATGCGCAGCGGCGGGAGCTGGATCAACTGCAGCAGTACATCGTTGCCGGGTGAGGGTGTCGCTGGCGGGCCTGCGGCCCGCCGGTCCGCTTTTCGAAGCTCAAAGCCACAGCCAAAGCCAAAGCAGCGCCTTCCTGATACGTTGGGAGGCGGAGGGTGCGGCTGGACAGGACACGCCGTAAACCCATCCATGGGGGCTCGATCGGCGCATCCATGCGCCTCACGGTCCTGCCCAGCCGCACCCTCCGCCTCTGGACACGTTCCTGCGAGCGCGGTGCGCACATGCGTGGTGGCTCGCCTTTGGTAGCCGCCAACCTTGGTTGGCAACAGCTTTTGACTGTGCTTTTTTCTTTTGACTTTGAATTTCGCTCTCGTTCCGCGCGCGCAGGAAGCTGTCCGCAGCCGGAGCAAGGCGGCAGGCAGGACCGTGAGACGCATGGATGCGCCGACCGAGCCTACAGGGACGTATTTACGGCGTGTCCTGCCTGTCGCCTTGCTCCGGCTCTACGCGCGGGAAAAGAGGCGCCGCGAACAACGCTGTAACCCTACTTCGCATACTGCCCACCGCAGTCGGCATCCTTGCCCGGCCCCAGCTCGATCGTCGCCAGCAGCGCCGCCGGCGGGGCGATGCTGCCCAGTGCCAGGGCCACCGCTCCGCGGATGCCCAGCGCTTTGAAGTCCGGGCGGAACGACGGGTCCTTGAACGTGCCGGCAACGTGCAGCGGCGAGCGCAGTACCAGGATGCTCCTGTCCTTCGGGCGCGGCTTCAACAGCAGGTCCAGGGTTTCGTCGCGCAGGCTGACGGTGCCTTCGCCGATGAGGATCGTGTCGGTGGTGTCCACCGCCAGCGCCTGGCTGGTCATCAGGCCGTCGCGCACACCGAAGTCGGCGAAGGCGCAGCGCAGAGGAATCTGCTTGTCGCCGGTCACCAGGAACTTCAGCGATTCGGTGATGTCCAGGCCGGCCAGCTCCATCACCAGGTTGCCGACATGGCCACGGCCCATCGCCAGGCCGACCTCGCCGCTGCTGCTGCCGAGCATTGCGGCGATCGAATTGCCGCGGCCACTCAGGTCCACCTCACCGCCGATGCCGCCCTTGGCCTGTTCGGCCAGCTTGGCATCGGGGAACAGCTGGCCCAGCTGAACGCCGCGCACGCTCGCCTTCAGCGCAGTGCTGATCTGCGGCTGGCGTGCGTCCATGCGGATGGTGCTGCGGATATCGCCGCCGGCGACGCCGAAGTTCAGCGGGGCCAGCCGCAGCACCCCGTCATCCAGCAGCAGATGGGCGTCCATGTCGTCCAATGGCAATGACGGTGCGTTGATGCGGTGGGCCTTCCAGCGCACATCGGCATCCATCGCACGCAGCTTGCCGAGGTTGTAGGGCGTGTCCGGAAGCACGCGCGCGCGCGCGGCCACCCGCGCGGCTTCGGCCTTCTGCTCCGCATTGGCGGTTTCGCCGCCGCCGGTCTTCGGTGGCGCGCCGACGAAGCCGGCCAGGTCATCGAAGTCCAGGCGCCTGGATTCCAGCGTCGCGGTCAGCCGTGGACGGTCGCGGCCCACCTCGAACTGAAGACTGCCACCGAGGTCGCTGTCGCCCACCTTGCCGGTGAAACCGTCGTAACGCCAGACGTCGTGGTCGCGCTTCAGGCGTCCGTTCAGCGCGTAGGGCGGCGAGGGCGGGATGGCGATGCCGAGCAATGGGTAGAGATCGGCCAGGTCCTGGCCACTGAGCGCGAACTGCAGGTCGAACACCCGCAGCTGGAACGGATTGGTCAGCGTGCCACTGGCCACCGCGTGGGTAGCGCCGGCGCGGCCGTCGAGGTGGATGCGGAACGGGTGGTCGCTGTTGGTCAGTTCCAGCGGTGATTCGGTTCCGCCCTGCAGGGTGAACGGGTTGCCCTGCCAGTGGCCCTTGCCCTGCACCAGCAGCGGCGGCGAGGCATCGGCCTGCTTCGGCTGGCCGCTGCGCACGCCCACGCGGATGTCGGTACGGCCCGGTGCGTCGAGGAACTGCAGCCGGCCGTCGTCGATGCGCAGGTGCTTGAGCTGCGGGCTGGTGCCGCCAGCGCTGTCACCGAGGAAGTCCCAGTTGCCCGGCTCGCCCTTGCGTGGGGCGGTTTCCAGCAGCACGTCCGGTCGGGTCAAGCGCACTTCCGGCAGTTGCACGCTGCCGCGCAGCAGGGGCCACACGCGCACGTCGATCTCGACGCGGTCGGCCGTGGCCATGTTCGGCTGCTTCGCCCAGGCGGCATTGGCGAAGGTGATCGCATCGGCACGGATGGTGCTGGTCTGGCCGAGGTCGACATCCAGATGGCCGATGTGCAGTGCACGGCCGGTACGGGCCTGCACGGCGCGCTCGACCGGGCCTTTGAACCAGTTCCAGTCCCACAGCGCGATCAGCACCAGGATCGCCGCGAGCAGGAAGATCAGCAGCGTCAACCAGCGCCGGCCTCGCGGGCCGGGGCGGCGGAGGCGCCAGCGGTTCGTGCGCTTTGCGGCAGGGGAGGCGGCGGCATTCACGCTGCCATGGTTGCCCCCTCATCGTGGACGGGGCGCGAAGCGTCCATGTGCGCGGCGTGCACGCGCCGCGCACGGGCCAGTGCTACAGCACCTGCATGGTCACCGCGACGAAGTGGCAGACGCTGCCGCCGATCACGAACAGGTGCCAGATCGCGTGCGAATAGGGGATCGATTCGCGGTGATAGAAATAGGTGCCCAGCGTGTACGACAGGCCGCCGGCCAGCAGCCAGCCCAGCGTCCAGCCGTCGATCGAGGCCAGCATCGGCTTGACCGCCACGATCACCAGCCAGCCCATGGCCACGTAGATGGCAGTGGACAGGCGCTTGAAGCGACCGGTGTAGAACAGCTTGAACACCACGCCGGCCAGGGCCAGGGTCCAGATCGCGGCGAACAGGCCCCAGCCCCACGGGCCGCGCAGGCCGATCAGGGTGAACGGGGTATAGGTGCCGGCGATCAATACGTAGATTGCGCAGTGGTCGAACACCTTCAGGCGGCCCTTGGCGACCGGGTGCTGGATGGCGTGGTACAGGGTGGACGCGGTGTACAGCAGCAGCAGTGCGATGCCGAACACGATGGCGCCGGCCAGCTGCCAGCCATCGCTGTAGATTGCGGCCAGGGTGATCAGCACCGCGCCGGCGCCCAGGGCGAGCACGGCACCGAGGCCGTGGGTCAGGGCGCTGGCGATTTCTTCGCGGATCGAAGCAACGGAAGTCGTGGACATGGCGTAGGCATCGTTCGCGGGGAGGGGGACCCGCGCCCCTCTATCATCGCCGCGATGGGCGGCATGTGCACGCCCGTCACCGTATGGTGGGTGAATCCCTGCGTTGCGACGGCGGGGTCAGAGCCCTTTCCTTGCGGAAAGGGATCCGACCCCGTGGCATCAGCCTGCCGAAACGGTGTGCGCCGCTTCGCGTGTGGCCGAGAAACGCACATCCGGCGAGCGTTCCTGGGCCAGCTGCAGGTTGACCCGGGTCGGAGCGAGGTAGACCAGGTGACCGGCCGCATCCAGGGCCAGGTTCAATGCGTTCTTCTCGCGGAATTCTTCCAGCTTCTTCTCGTTGCTGCAGTGGACCCAACGCGCGGTGGTCACGCTGACCGGCTCGAAGGTGGCTTCCACGCCGTACTCGTCCTTCAGGCGGTAGGCCGCCACGTCGAACTGCAGCACGCCGACGGCACCCAGGATCAGGTCGTTGCTGGTGAGCGGGCGGAAGAACTGGGTCGCGCCTTCCTCGGACAGCTGGGCCAGGCCCTTCTGCAGCTGCTTGAGCTTGAGCGGATCACGCAGGCGTGCGCGGCGGAACAGTTCCGGGGCGAAGTTGGGAATGCCGGTGAAGGTCACCGCTTCGCCTTCGGTGAAGGTATCGCCGATGGAGATGGTGCCGTGGTTGTGGATGCCGATCACATCGCCGGGCCACGCTTCGGCCGCGATCTCGCGGTCGCTGGCCATGAAGGTCAGCGCGTTGGCCAGCTTCATTTCCTTGCCGGTGCGCACGTGGAAGGTCTTCATGCCGGCGCTGAAACGGCCCGAACAGACCCGCATGAATGCCACGCGGTCACGGTGCTGCGGGTCCATGTTGGCCTGGATCTTGAACACGAAGCCGGTCAGCTTGTTCTCTTCCGGTGCGATTTCGCGGCCGGTGGTGGTTCGCGCCTGCGGCGACGGCGCATGCTCGACGAAGAAGTCCAGCAGCGGCTGCACGCCGAAGTTGTTCACGCCCGAGCCGAAGAACACCGGGGTCTGCTTGCCGGCGCGGTAAGCGTCCAGATCGAACGGATGGCTGGCGCCCTGCACCAGTTCCAGTTCGTCGCGCAGGTCGGCCAGCATCTGCGCACCGATCTTCTCGGCCAGGCCGGGCGCATCGATGGACGGGAAGATGGTCGAGTCCTGGCGGGTGAAGTTGCGACCCGGTTCGTACAGGTGCACTTCGCCGGTCAGCAGGTGAACCACGCCCTTCAGGCGCTGGCCCATGCCGATCGGCCAGGTGACCGGCGCGCACTGGATGCCGAGCACGGTCTCCACTTCATCCAGCAGCTCGATCGGGTCCTTGCCCTCGCGGTCGAGCTTGTTGATGAAGGTCATGATCGGGGTGTCGCGCAGGCGGCACACTTCCATCAGCTTGATGGTGCGCTCTTCCACGCCCTTGGCCACGTCGATCACCATCAGCGCCGAGTCCACTGCGGTCAGCACGCGGTAGGTGTCCTCGCCGAAGTCGGCGTGACCAGGGGTGTCAAGCAGGTTGACGATCTTGCCTTCGTACGGGAACTGCATCACCGAGGAGGTGACGGAGATGCCGCGCTCCTTTTCCAGCGCCATCCAGTCGGAGGTGGCGTGGCGGGCGGCCTTGCGGCCCTTGACCGAACCGGCCATCTGGATCGCGCCTCCGAACAGCAGCAGCTTTTCGGTCAGCGTGGTCTTGCCGGCGTCAGGGTGGGAAATGATGGCGAAGGTGCGGCGACGCGACGCTTCGTTGGCGACTTCGGACATGGCAGTGGCGCCCGCCCGGGGCGCTTTTCAAAGAGATAAGCGCCCGATTATACCGGCCGGGGCCGGTCAGCGCCCGATACCGCCGTCGGCCTCGCCGTGACGGGCGAACTGCAGCTGGCCCTGCCCGGCGAAGATGCGCACCGGCACTGAGCGCAGGCCCATGCCGCGGTTGACCTGGACCACGAAGTGCAGGTGCGGCGCAGTGCTGTAGCCGCTGTTGCCGGACAGGCCGATCGGTTGCCCGGCTCCCACCGCCTGGCCGCGGCGCACGCGCATGCCGCCGGCCTGGAGGTGGCCGTACAGGGCCATGCTGCCGTCGCTGTGCAGCACGCGGACGAAATTGGCACGGGCACCATCGCGCTCGCGGTCCTGGCCGTTGCCACGGAAGCCATCCTGGATCTGCATCACCGTGCCCTCGCGCGCGGCCAGCACCAGGGTGCCCTCCGGCAGTGCGAAGTCGACCGCGTCGCGGTTCTCCTCGTCGTCATGGCTGAATCGCCCCTGCGGCGCCTGGTCCACACGCAGGCGGGCCGCATCGAACGGCAGGCGATAGGCGACATCTTCGGCCCGCGCGGCCGGGTTGCCCGGCACCGACTGCAGGCGCAGATCCAGCATGCGGCCATCGATCGGGGCGGGCAGGCGGCCGACCACCAGGCTGCTGTCGCCTTGGATCAGCGACTCGACCGGGAGGCCTTCGACCGGGTGTCCGGGGGCGGCGCGCAGCTGGATCTGCAGCGGCCCTGCCAGCCCGTTGTCGATCCGCGCCTGCCATTGCGTACCGACCGGCTGCAGGCGCAACCGGGCCATGGGGGCGGCGCCCTCGGCACTGCCTGCGCGCGTGGCACGGGCGGAAGGGGGAGCCAGTCCCCAGCCCTGGCGCCAGTCGCTGGCGTGTGCGGTCGCGCTCGCCAGCAGAGGCAACAGCAGGCAGGACAGGGGCAGGCGCGGCATCGGCGTTTCCAGCGAGAGGACCGCCGGGACTGTACCCGATCCTGAACGGGGCGACCGGGACGGCCCTCGCAGAGTGATCCTGAAAATATCTATCGCTTTATCCGAATGAAGGGATTGACAGTGCCGGAAAGGGCTGGCATCGTGGCTCCACCATCGAGACCGGCAGAGGGACAGGCCCTTTGAAGCCGGGGCAGCCCGCAGGCGCGCAAGCGTCTGCGTAGGTGCCAAATCCTGCGGGGACCGTGGCGTCCACCGAAAGATGGTTCGAACCATGCACCCCACGTGCATCTCGAACGCGGGCCCCGCGAAGGCTCGATGGCCGATTCCCCAACCGGATCCCGCCATGAGCTTCGCCGCCAGTACCGCGCTTCGCCCCGAACCCTTTGTCCCCGTCAGCGTGCCGGTCGCAGACCGCGTGCACGCCGAGCGCGGTGAGTTCGCCGCGGTGCTGTCGATGCGTCATGCAGGCCCCAGCCCGGTGCGCCTGCGCTATGAGTGGGTCGGCCCGGCCAACGCGCCGGTGGTGGTGCTGGCCGGTGGCATTTCCGCGCATCGCCACGTGGCGTCCAACGCACAGTTCAGCGAGAAGGGCTGGGCCGAGGACCTGGTGGGCAGCGGCCGTGCGCTGGATCCGCAGCAACTGCGCGTGCTGGCCTTCGACTTCATCGGTGCCGACGGTGCGCTGGATGTGCCGATCGATACCGCCGACCAGGCCGATGCGCTGGCGCTGCTGCTGGACCATCTCGGCATCCGCACGCTGAAGGCCTTCGTCGGCTATTCGTATGGCGCGCTGGTCGGCCAGCAGTTCGCGATCCGCCACCGCAGCCGCGTGCGCCAGCTGGTGCTGGCCAGCGGTGCGCATCGCCCGCACCCGTATGCCGCCGCCTGGCGTGCACTGCAGCGCCGCGCGGTCGCGCTTGGCCAGCTGCAGTGCGGTGAAGACCACGGCCTGGCCCTGGCCCGGCAGTTCGCCATGCTCAGCTACCGCACGCCGGAAGAGTTCGGCGAGCGCTTCGACGCCGCGCCGGAGGTGATCAATGGCCGCGTACGCGTGGCCGCCGAAGACTACCTCGACGCCGCCGGCGCACAGTACGTCGCGCGCACGCCGGTGACCGCCTACCTGCGGCTGTCCGAATCGATCGACCTGCACCGTGTCGACCCCGCCGCGATCCTGCCGCCGACCGTGGTGGTGGCCGTGGAGGGCGACCGCCTGGTGCCGCTGGCCGACCTGGTCGGCCTGGTCGAAGGGCTGGGCCCGCGCGGCAGCCTGCGCGTGCTGCGTTCGCCCTATGGCCACGACGCCTTCCTCAAAGAAACCGATCGCATCGACGCGATCCTCGCCACCGCCTTCCGCACCTCTGGAGAGTCCGCATGAGCCTGCACGCCAACGAGCCGTCCTGTAGTCGCACCACTGCCGCCGTCCGTGCGGGCATCGATCGGGACACCGCGCATGGCGCGGTCACGCCGCCGATCGTGCTGTCGTCGAACTTCAGCTTCGAAGGCTTCGGCAACAAGCGCCAGTACGACTACACGCGCAGTGGCAACCCGACCCGAGACCTGCTGGGTGAAGCGCTGGCGGAACTGGAAGGCGGCGTCGGTGGTGTGGTCACCGCCACCGGCATGGGTGCAATCAACCTGGTGCTGAACGCACTGCTGCAGCCGGGCGATACCCTGGTGGTGCCGCACGATGCGTACGGCGGCAGCTGGCGCCTGTTCAATGCGCTGGCCAGGAAGGGCCACTTTGAACTGGTCACCGCCGACCTGACCGATCCGCGTGCACTGGCGCAGGCGTTGGCCACCCAGCCGAAGCTGGTGCTGGTGGAAACCCCGTCCAACCCTCTGCTGCGCATCACCGACCTGCGCTTCGTCATCGATGCCGCGCACAAGGCCGGCGCACTCGTGGTGGTCGACAACACGTTCCTGTCGCCAGCGCTGCAGCAACCGCTGTCGTTCGGTGCGGACCTGGTGCTGCATTCCACCACCAAGTACATCAACGGCCACAGCGATGTGGTGGGCGGGGCAGTGGTCGCGCGTGATCCGGCACTGCACGAGCAGCTGGTGTGGTGGGGCAACGCGCTGGGCCTGACGGGTTCACCGTTCGATGCCTTCCTGACCCTGCGTGGCCTGCGCACGCTGGATGCGCGCCTGCGCGTGCACCAGGAAAATACCGCCTCGATCGTCGCCCTGCTGGACCGGCATCCGGCGGTCGGCACGGTGTACTACCCGGGCCTGGCCGAACATCCCGGCCATGCCATCGCCGCACGCCAGCAGAACGGCTTCGGTGCGATGCTGTCGTTCGAGCTTGCGCACTGCGCCGGTGAAGATCCGCACGCGGCAGTGCGCGCATTCGTGGATGGCCTGCGTTGCTTCACCCTGGCCGAATCACTGGGCGGCGTCGAAAGCCTGATCGCGCATCCGGCCACCATGACCCATGCGGCGATGACCGCCGAAGCGCGCGCCGCTGCCGGCATCAGCGAAGGCCTGCTGCGCCTGTCGGTCGGTATCGAGGCCGAGCGTGACCTGCTGGCCGATCTCGGCGCGGCGCTGCAGCGCGCCGAGGTCGTGATCGATGCGGCCGCACGCCGCAAACAGGTGGTGGATGCATGAGCGCGCTCGCCGCCGACATTCCTGCGCTGGGCGTCGGACGCCTGGCGCTGCTGGGCACTGGCACGGTCGGCTCGGCCTTCGTGCAGCGTTACCAGGCATTGCGGGCGCGTGGGCTGGAACTGCCCAGCGTGCAATGGCTGGCCAACTCGCGCACTGCGCTGGAGATTGATCGTGACCTGGCGTTGCCGCTGGAACTGGCTCGACGTGCGCCACGCGATGGCCAGAGTTCGCCGGCGTGGGCCAGCACCGAAGGGCTGGAGCGTGGCGATGTGGTGGTCGATGCCACCGCCAGCGAAGACGTGGCCGCACGTCACGTGCAGTGGCTGGCGCGCGGCGTGCATGTGGTGACCGCCAACAAGCTGGGCCGTGGTGCGCAGCTCGCACGCGCGCAGGCGATTGCCGAAAGCTGCGCAGACAGTGGTGCGCGCTATGGCGACAGCGCCACCGTCGGCGCGGGCCTGCCGCTGCTGAGCAGCCTGCGCGCGCTGGTGGCCGGTGGCGATCACATCCATGCCATCGAGGGTGTGCTGTCCGGTTCGCTGGCGTGGCTGTTCCATCGTTACGACGGCCAGTCGCCGTTCTCGGCGGCGGTGCGCGAGGCGCTGGCGGCCGGCTATACCGAGCCGGATCCACGGCTTGACCTGTCCGGCGAGGACGTGCGGCGCAAGCTGCTGATCCTGGCCCGCAGCAGCGGGCTGGCGCTGGATGCTTCGCAGGTGCAGGTGGATTCACTGGTACCTGAATCGCTGGCCGCGTTGCCGCTGGAGGGCGCAGTGGCTGCGCTGGAGCAGCTGGATGCGCCGCTGCAGGCGCGTTGGCAGCAGGCACGCGAAAACGGCCGCGTGTTGCGTTTCGTCGGCCGCGTTGACGGTGAGGGTGCGCAGGTGGGCCTGCGCGAGCTGCCGGCTGATCACCCGTTGGCGCAGGGTGCCGGGACCGACAACCGCGTCGCCATCCACAGTGATCGCTACCGTCGCCAGCCGCTGTTGATCCAGGGCCCGGGTGCGGGCGCGGAAGTCACCGCCGCCGCGTTGCTGGATGACGTGCTGCGGATCGTCGGCTGAGCGCACAGTTCTTGTAGAGCCGAGCCCATGCTCGGCTGCTACTGGCGAGATCCCCTCCTGCTGGATGAGCCGAGCATGGGCTCGGCTCTACAGGGGAGGGCTGCCGTTCAATGCGCCTTCAAGGACTTCAGCAACGCCGCGTTGAACTGCTTCGGGTCCTGCACCAGCGGCGAGTGGCCCAGTTCGGCGAACTCGACCAGCGTGGCGCCGGGAATCGCTGCGGCTGCCGCCTTGCCGAGCGCTGGATAGTTGCCCAGCGTCGCCTTCACCGCTGGTGGCGCCAGGTCGCGGCCGATCGCGGTGCGGTCCTTCTGGCCGATGAACAGCGTGGTCGGCACCTGCAGGTTCTTCAGTTCATAGACCACCGGCTGGTTGAACACCATGTCCGAGGCCAGCGCCTGGCTCCATGCAACGGCCTGCTTGCCCGGGCCTTCATACATGCCTGATTGCATGCGTGCCCAGGGTTCGTACGCCGGCTTCCACGTGCCGTCGTAGTACACGTCCAGCTGGTAGCGGCGGATGCTGTCATAGCTGGCTTTCAGTTCGCCGGCATACCATGCGTCCACGCTGCGCCACGGCACGCCGAGTGCCTTCCAGTCCTCCAGCCCGATCGGATTGACCAGCGACAGGCTGCGCAGGTCCTGCGGGTACATCAGCGCGTAGCGCACCGCCAGCATGCCACCCATCGAATGACCGACCAGGTGCACCGGCACGTCGCCCAGTTGCAGCTGCAGCAGCAGGGCATGGGTGTTGGCTGCCAGCTGTGCGAACGTGTATTGGTAGCGCTCGGGCTTGCTGGATTTGCAGAAGCCGACCTGGTCCGGAGCGATCACCCGGTAGCCGGCGGCAACCAGCGGCTTGATCGATTCCTTCCAGGTGGCCGCACAGAAGTTCTTGCCATGCAGCAGCACCACCACGCCGATCGGAGTCTTCTTCGGTGCGATGTCCAGGTAGGCCATCTCCAGCGGCTGCCGCTGCGACTCCAGTGCGAAGGTCTTCACCGGATAGCCGTAGTCGAAGCCCTCCAATCGCGGGCCGTAGGTAGGCGCGGCGAGGGCCGGCAAGGGCAGGAGGGCGAGCAGGGCTGCCAGGGGCATGCGCATCGATCAGAACCGGTTGGAGGATTCCCGCGAGCCTAGCGGCAATTCGATGGCGATGCATTGACGGCGCGCACGTCCTCGAATGGTCCTGCACCAGTCGCGGGCAAGTGCGAGGTGAGCGGTCACACGTCGTCAGGTTCTCGTTGCGGCAATCGGATCGGTCCTAGCAGCAACGGCGTTCGAAGTGTCTAGGATCATGCGTGGATCATCATCGATGAGGGGCCATGATCGAGACTCAAGAGGTTGCACTGCGCGTCATCGTGCTGGAAGGCGACGAGTT
Organism: Stenotrophomonas sp. DDT-1; assembly: GCF_001580555.1. Lineage (NCBI taxonomy): Bacteria > Pseudomonadati > Pseudomonadota > Gammaproteobacteria > Lysobacterales > Lysobacteraceae > Stenotrophomonas > Stenotrophomonas sp. DDT-1. Next base: position 71,497 of record NZ_LEKR01000010.1, on the reverse strand, counting down.
CGTTCGCGACTGCTTGCTTCTTTCCCACTTGCGTGTGCACGGATTCGACGTTGCCGGCAGCGCGACTGTGGCCGGACTGGAGGCGCTGATGGAAGTGCGCCACGCCGATGTCGTGGTCCTGGCCGTCGACCTGCCGGATGGCGACGGCTTCAACGTGGTGCACCTGCTGCGCCAAAGGCATCCCGCACTGGGCGTGGTGATGCTTACCGGTCGGCAGGGCACGACGGATCGCGTGCGCGGCCTTGTGCAGGGCGCAGACGCCTATCTGACCAAGCCGGTGGATATCAATGTCCTGGTGGCGACGCTGTACAGCCTGGGGCGGCGCCTGCAACAGCAGAATTCGCCCGAGGCGGAACGCTACTGGCGGCTGGATCCCGGCGCGTGGCGTCTGCTGCCCCCGCGTGGTGGCGGCATCTCGCTGACACGCAGTGAGCGCGCACTGCTCCGCAATCTGTTCGCCCAGCCGGGTGATGTGGTGCCGCGCGAACACTTGATCGCCGCACTCACCCCGGACGTGTTCGATTTCGACCCGCATCGACTGGATTCTCTGATCCATCGCCTGCGTCGGAAAGTGCGTGCTGCGTGCGGTGGCCCATTGCCGCTGACCACGGTGCATGGCGAGGGCTACGTATTCAATCCCTGGGGATCGCACAATCGCTGACGCATGACGGGTGCATCGTCTGATGCGTGCTGATGCGTCCGTTTGCGTGCTGCCTGCTGCGGTGAGATTACGGTGAGGAATGAGTGAGTTGGTGTGCGTGACTGCTGGTTGAACGAGCGGTAGGTTCATCGTGCCGGTGAGGCCGCCTGCGCACTGCGACAGTCCGCCCTCCGGCCTGAAGTTTCGACGTCCCTGGTCCCAGAAGGTGCGGGCAGCTGCCCATGCGCCGACGGGATTGCTTTGCCGCACGTTTCAGGAGAGAGGTACGCATGAACAGGATTTTCCGTCGGGTATGGAATCGCGCGCTGGGCCAGCTGGTGGTGGGCTCCGAACTGACCCATCGCAGCGGACGTGCCGGTGCACGCAAGCTGCGTCCCATGGTGGGTGCCGGCGCGATGCTGCCGATGCTGGCACTGGCCGCGCCGCCCACGCTTTCACCGCAGGCGCTGCTCTGCGCGCCGACTGATCTGGTGTGCCTGGTCGAATCGGCGCTGGGCGATTCCTACTTGAAACTCAACGGTGCCGGTGATGGCAGTGATGACGCGATCGCCAGCGGTGAAGCGGCAATCGCGCTGGGCGTGAATACCCGCGCGACCGGCAACGCGAGCACTGCGGTCGGCTCGCTGGCACAGGCCATCGGCGTGGGCGCTACTGCGTTCGGCGAAAGTGCGGCAGCCATTGCCGATGCGGCTACCGCAATCGGGCAGGGCGCACTGGCGGCCGGACTCGGCAACACCGCGCTGGGGGCGGGTGCTGAAGCGACAGCCGACCAGGCGGCGACGGCGCTGGGTGCCTTGAGTCTGGCCGAAGGCCAGGGCTCCACCGCCATTGGGGGTGACGCCCAGGTCTACGGTGCCGGTGGCCTGGCCGCCGGTTTCAACGCCGGCACCAACGGCGAAGCCGGCGTGGCACTGGGCGCGCGTTCACGCGCATTGGGCGGCGACTTTGCCGTGGCTGTCGGCGCTTATGCCGGCGCAGTGGGTGAAGGTGCCACCGCCTTGGGGGCGGCCAGCATCGCCGAAGGCGAGCGCAGCACGACGGTGGGTTTCCAAGCCGAAGCGAATGGCGAGGGCGCCACAACGGCGGGTGCAGACAGCCGTGCGCTGGGGGCTTCAGCTGCCGCGTTCGGCAGCGCAGCGTCAGCGGTTGCCGACGATGCCACCGCGCTGGGTGCCACAGCGCTGGCTGCCGAGCAGGGCAGTGTTGCGGTGGGTAGTGCGGCCACGGCACTGGGTAACCGCTCCGTAGCGGTGGGCTATGGCGCCGTGGCTGCGGGCGCCTCGTCGGTGGCCGCAGGCGAATCCGCCGATGCTGAGGGTGCTGGCGCCGTCGCCGTGGGCGTAGGCACGCAGGCCAGCGGATATGCCGCTGCGGCACTGGGGGCCCAGGCCCAGGCGACTGGCAACTCATCACTGGCGCTGGGCGTGCAGTCGGTGGCAGCGGGGCCGGCAGCAGTGGCGCTGGGTTGGAATTCGGTCAGCAGCGGTGACTTCTCCACGGCCCTGGGCCCGGCAGCGTATGCGTCCGGTGCGGGCGCGCTGGCGGCTGGCATGGCTGCCAGCGCGGAAGGTTTCCGGGGCATTGCTCTGGGTTACGCCGCCGAGGCGGGTGGCGACAGCAGCGTCGCCATTGGCGGCCAGTCCACCTGTGAGCGCTTCTGCATCCCCTTCACTACGCAGGCGCAGGGACTCAACAGCGTTGCGCTGGGTGCCGGCGCCATCGCCTCTGGCAATCACGCGACGGCGCTGGGCGCGTTGTCGTTCGCCAGTGGCGACAACAGTATTGCGTCCGGCGCGAACGCCCTTGCCGAGGCTGCGGACAGTGTGTCGCTGGGCGTCAATTCGCGTGCCACGGTGTCCGGTGCGGTCGCGCTCGGTGCAGGCTCGGTCGCAGATCGTGCCAATGCGGTCTCGGTGGGCAACAGTGGCACGCAGCGGCAGATCATCAATGTGGCTGCTGGCACCGAGGGCACCGATGCGGTCAACGTTGATCAGCTCAATGAAGTGAAGACACAGGCGGGGAACGTGCGGTTTGTTGCGGTGGATGCAGCGACCGATGGCAGCGCCGATGCGGTCGCGATCGGTGACGACGCCACGGCCATCGGCAGCAGTGCATTTGCTGATGGTGAGGGCAGCTTCGCTGCTGGCCAGCAGGCCAATGCGCTCGGTGCCGGCGCGATCGCACAGGGCGCTCAGTCGCTGGCGATGGGCGATGCCGCGATCAGTCTCGGTTCGCTGAGCACGGCCACGGGGCACAACGCCATCGCCATCGGCCAAGGCGCTTCAGCGCTTGATGACTCGAATACTGCAGTCGGCGGAACCTATATGGGCCTGGTCAACAACCAGCCGGTCGTGCAGGCGACCAGTGCCAGCGGTCAGGGCGCATCGGCCTTCGGTGCGGGTTCGCAGGCTGCCGGTGGCTGGTCCACGGCGGTGGGGGCAACTGCTTCGGCGGGGGGCGGGCAGGCGACTGCAGTGGGCTTCAACGCCAAGGCCGATGCCGGCCTCGGTGTTGCAATCGGCGCATACAGCAATGCGGCAACCAGTTGGAGCACTGCCATCGGCTACGCGGCACTCGCCTCCGGCGAATCGGCCCAGGCGTTCGGCTGGAACGCACGTGCCTCCGGTGACAACGCGACAGCACTGGGCTACGCCGCCAGCGCGGGCGGGAACTACACCAACGCCATCGGCATGTACGCCGAGGCGGGGGGATTTGCCTCCAACGCGGTCGGCACTTTCGCCGAAGCCAACGGTGCATTTGCCACTGCGCTGGGTTACGGCGCCGAGGCGAACAGCTGGGGCGCCAATGTCCTGGGTGCCAGTGCCACCGCCAGTGCCGACTACGCGGTGGCGATCGGCAATGACGCGACGGCGTCAGCGGCCGGTTCGGTGGCGTTGGGCCAGGGCTCGGTGGCAAACCGCGCCAACAGTGTGTCGGTGGGCAGGGCGGGCCGCGAACGGCAGATCACCCACGTCGCTGACGGTAGTGACGCCACCGATGCGGTGAACAAGCGCCAGCTCGAAGCTGCCATCGCCGATGTGGGGGGCGAGCTGGGAGACCTGACCGCCAACGCCGTGCGCTATGACAGCACCGACAAGGACAGCCTGAGCCTGGAAGGCAGCGACGGGACCCGCCTGCACAATCTGAAGGCAGGTAGGGCAGGCACCGATGCAGTGAACGTGCAGCAGCTCGACAGCGTTGCGCAGGCATTGGGTGGCGGCGCCGGCATGGATGGCAACGGCATGCTGATTGGGCCCGCCTATTCGGTGCAGGGCGTCCGCTTCGGCAACGTGAGCGGTGCGATCGGCGCATTGGATTCGGCGCTGAGTGGGCTGGATTCCCGGGTCGGTGCGCTGGAAGGAGGCAGCGGCCCCGGCGGTGAGGGTAGTACGCGTCCCCCCGTCGGCACTGGCGGTGGCCTGGCAGTGGGCGAGGGCTCGCTGGCCAAGGACGCCAACGACACTGCGATCGGCAACGGTTCGCAGGTAGGCGCCGACAACAGTACTGCCGTGGGCAGCAACAGCCAGGTGGCTGCGAAGGCACAGAACGCTGTTGCTGTTGGCGCCGACAGCAGGGTCACTGGTGCCGGCGGCACCGCGTTGGGCCAGGGTGCCGTCGCATCGGCCTCGGGATCAGTGGCCATCGGCCAGGGGTCGATGGCCGACGAACCCAACGCGGTGTCGATGGGCAGCGCCGGCAACGAGCGTCGTGTCACCAACGTGGCAGCTGGCACCCGCGATACCGACGCGGCCAATGTCGGCCAGATGAAGGCAGGCAACGCAGACACGCTTGCCTCGGCCAGGAGCTACACCGATTCGAAGTTCAACGGCCTGGATGATCGCTTCACCGAGGTCACCCGCGAAATCGACCAGCGGCTTGGACAGCAGGACCGACGCATCGACCGGCAGGGCGCCATGGGTTCGGCGATGCTCAACATGGCCATCAACGCCGGCGGCAGCCGCAGCCCGCGTGGGCGCATTGCCGTCGGTGCCGGCTGGCAGAACGGCGAACAGGCCCTGTCCATCGGCTATGGCAAGCAGATCGGCGAGCGCGCCAGTTTCAGCCTTGGCGGCGCGTTCAGTGGTAGCGAACGTTCGGCGGGTGTCGGCTTCGGCATCGATCTGTAATCCCCATGCCGCCCACCCAACCGGTAGGCGGCTTTCATGCACTGCATTTGTTCCTGGAGAGAAACATGAAAAAGCAGCTTCCGTTGCATGCCGGCCTGTTGGCTGGTGCTGTGGCCCTGGGCCTGACTTCGATCTCGGCGCCGGCCGCCACGCCACTTCCTCTGCAGCCGGCCAGGATTGTCGGCCCGCTGAAGCCCCTGACATCGGTGGCGAATGATCGCTTCATCGTGAAGTTCAAGCCGGGCATGGCCGATGCACGCGACCGTCGTTTCGCCGATGGGGTGCTGGCAGCGGCGATGGCACGCAGCCTGCCGGCCCGCGCAGGCGCAGCGCCGACGCTGAAGGTCCAGCGCCGTACCGGCCTCGGCGCCGAAGTGGTCTCCGTTTCACGCCCGCTGTCTTCCGATGAAAGCGCACGCCTGCTTGAGCAGCTCCGCCTGGACCCGGCGGTGCAGTACGCTCAGATCGATCGCCGCATGTATCCGCTGCAGAGCCTGCCAGACGACCCTCGCCTGCCGTCCCACCAGTGGGACATGCTGAACACGATCGGTGGCATCCACGCACCGGGCGCCTGGGCTGAAAGCACCGGCGAGGGCGTGGTGGTATCGGTGCTGGATACCGGCATCCTGCAGCATCCGGACCTGGATGCGAATGTGATTGCTGGCTATGACATGGTATCGCTGGCGGGCGAACAGGGCGGCGTCGGATCCGGCGATGGCGACGGCCGTGATGCCGATCCGCATGACCCGGGCGACTGGAGTGATGGTTCCTACTGTGGTGTTGGCACCAGCAGCTGGCATGGCTCGCATGTGGCCGGTACGGTGGCCGCAGTGGCCAACAATGCGCTGGGCATCGCGGGTGCAGCCTATGGTGCCAAGGTGCAGCCGGTACGCGTGCTGGGCACCTGCGGTGGTACCAGCTCGGACGTGGCCGACGGCATTTACTGGGCCGCCGGTGGGCATATCGATGGCCTGCCGGACAACCCGACGCCAGCCGACGTGATCAATCTCAGCCTGGGCGGCTTCGGTGCCTGCAGCGAGGACCCTGAAGCGCAGGCGGCCATCGACTATGCACGCAGCCGTGGTACCACGGTGGTGGTCGCCGCTGGCAATTCGAACATCGATGCCGCCGGCTTCTCGCCTGCCAGCTGCAAGGGCGTGATCAACGTCGGCGCGACCAACTACGTGGGGGGCCGTGCGGGCTACAGCAACTATGGTGCGTCGGTCACCGTCGCTGCGCCGGGCGGCGAAATCGACAGCGGGCCGGCACCGGCCCGCGGCGCCATCTGGTCCACCATCGATGCCGGCACCCAGGCGCCGCTCGGCCAGCCGGTGCTGGGCGGTTACCAGGGTACTTCTATGGCTGCGCCGCACATCGCAGCCATCGTGGCATTGATGCAGTCCGCTGCAGTCGAGGCCGGCCGGGGGCCACTGACCCCCGACCAGGTGCGTGACATCCTGGTGGCGTCGGCGCGTCCGTTCCCGCAGCCCCCGGAAGACGGCAAGCCGATCGGCGCCGGCATTGCCGATGCCCATCGCGCGGTCCTGCTGGCTCAGGGCAAGCCGTTGCCGGCACTGCCGATTCCCGAGCTGCAGAACGGCATCCGTCTGGACGGCCAGAGCGGCGTGAACGGGCAGTCGCTGCTGTTCGCCATCAACGTGCCGGCGGGGGCGACCACGCTCAATCTACGCACGCTGGGTGGTTCCGGCGATGTCAGCCTGTATGCGGCACGGGGTGCAGCACCCGACGTTGGCAGTGCGCCGTACAGCTCGCGCCGTGCGGGCTCTACCGAGGTGATCGTGGTCAGTCGACCACAGGCAGGGACCTGGTATGTGCGCGTGGTGGGCGAAAGCACCTTCCGCAACGTGTCGGTGCTGGGCCTGGCGCGCTGATTCACGCCGCGCTTGAAAGACAAAGGGCGGCCCGATGGCCGCCCTTTGCCTGTTTCGGCAGGGTGCAGCGAATCAGCACTCGATGACGTTCACCGCCAGGCCACCGCGGCTGGTTTCCTTGTACTTGTCCTGCATGTCGCGGCCGGTATCGCGCATGGTCTTGATCACCTTGTCCAGCGACACCTTGTGCTTGCCGTCGCCACGCATCGCCATGCGCGAGGCATTGATCGCCTTCACCGCGCCCATCGCGTTGCGTTCGATGCACGGAATCTGCACCAGGCCACCGATCGGGTCGCAGGTCAGGCCCAGGTTGTGTTCCATGCCGATTTCTGCGGCGTTCTCGATCTGGCTGGGGTTGCCACCCAGTGCCGCGACCAGGCCGCCGGCCGCCATCGAGCAGGCCACGCCAACCTCGCCCTGGCAGCCCACTTCGGCGCCGGAAATCGAGGCGTTTTCCTTGTAGAGGATGCCGATCGCCGCCGAGGTCAGCAGGAAGTCGAACACGCGCTGTTCGTTCGCGCCAGGGCAGAAGCGGTCGAAGTAGTGCAGCACCGCCGGCAGCACACCGGCCGCACCGTTGGTCGGCGCGGTCACCACACGGCCACCGGCCGCGTTCTCCTCGTTCACGGCCAGCGCGTACAGGTTGACCCAGTCCAGCGTGGTCAGCGGGTCGCGCATCGCCGCTTCCGGCTTCGACGACAGCTCGCGGTACAGCGCCGGTGCACGACGGCCCACCTTCAGGCCACCCGGCAGCACGCCTTCCTCGCGGATGCCGCGCGCCACGCACGACTGCATCGCACTCCAGATCTCGCGCAGCTGCGCGCGGATCTCGTCTTCGCTGCGCCAGCACTTCTCGTTCTCGAACATCAGCTGGGCAATGCTCAGGCCGCTGCGCGCGGTCTGCGCCAGCAGCTCATCGCCGCTCTTGAAGGGGTAGGGCAGCGGGGTCTCGTCGGGCACGATGCGATCATCGGCCGCGTCGTCCTGGTTGACCACGAAGCCGCCGCCCACCGAGTAGTAGTCGCGGGTGGCGATCACTTCGTCGTCGGCGTTGTAGGCAGTGAAGCGCATGCCGTTGGTGTGGTACGGCAGCTTCTGGCGCTTGTTCATGCCGAGGTCGCGCTTCTCGTCGAAGGCGATCTCGTGCTGGCCCATCAGCTGGATGCGCTTGCTGCTGCGGATGCGCTCCAGCGTGGCCGGAATGATGTCCGGGTCGATCAGGTTCGGCCGCTGGCCTTCCAGGCCCAGCAGGATCGCCTTGTCGGTACCGTGGCCGCGGCCGGTCAGTGCCAGCGAGCCATAGACATCGGCGCGGATGCGCGCGACCTCGTGCAGGCGACCCGGGTCGAGCAGCCAGCGATGGATGAATCGCTCGGCGGCCTTCATTGGCCCGACGGTGTGCGAGGAGCTCGGGCCAATGCCGATCTTGAAAACGTCGAACGTGCTGACAGCCATGGTTGCCGTACTGCGGGTACCGGAAGAGATCGCTATTCTAGCGGTTCACGCCGCACTTCCATGGCTGCGGCGCAGCATTTCCGCCACGGGAGCCCGGCCGGTGTTGACCCTTATCCAACGTGACGATTGCCACCTGTGCGACATGGCCCTGGCCGAGCTGGCCAGGGCACGGGCGCCGGAGTTCGAATCGGTGTTCCTGGATGACCAGCCGGCGCTGGAGCCACGCTACGGCGCGCGGGTGCCGGTGCTGCGCGACGAGCGCGGTGACCGTGAGCTGGACTGGCCGTTCGACGCCGCCACGGTTCAGGCGTGGCTGGCTGAAAGCTCATTGTAGAGCCGAGCCATGCTCGGCTGACGCGCGCAGCGCGACCTGGACGGCAGCCGAGCATGGCTCGGCTCTGCAGGATGCGGCCGGGGCCGTGCCCCGGCCCATCGCTCATTTCGCGTCGAACTTCACGATCGTGCTGATCGCGGTTTCGTCCGGGATGGTCTTGGTGTCGGCCCAGTCACCGCCGCCGACGCCGAAGTCCAGGCGCTTGACCGTGGCCTTGCCGGTCAGCACCGGCTGGGTGCCCGGCTTCCAGGTGAAGGTCAGCGTGACCGGCTTGCTGACGCCGCGCAGTTCCAGTGTGCCATCGGCGGCGAACTGGTCGTTGCCCACCGCGCGGAAGCCCTTGGCGGTGTAGCGTGCGGTGGCGAACTTGCCAACATTGAAGAAGTCGGCACCCTGCAGGGTCGAATCGCGGTCGCTGTTGCCGCTCTTGGCACCGGCCAGCGGGATCACCACGTCCAGCGAGCCGGCGGCCGGGTTGGCCGGGTCGAAGCTGAGCTTGGTGGCGAAGCCCGGGAAGCTGCCGGTGAACACTTCGCCGTCGTACTTGGTGGCGAACACCAGGATCGAGCCGGCGCCGGGAGCCTGCGCGTAATCGGCAGCGAGTGCCGGAGCGGTGGCCAGCATGCCGGCCAGGGCGGCGGCCACGGCGGCCGGAGTGGTCAGTTTCAGGTTCATCGGTCAGTCCTTCTGAGGGGAGGCGAGCCAGCCGCGCGGCAACATGCGGGACAGCGTTGCATCGCGTTGGAACAGGTGGTGGTAGAAGGCAGCGCCGGCATGGGCCAGCACCACCGCGATCAACAGGCAGAAGCCGTATTCGTGGATGGCATGCGATACCGCGACAACCTGCGGGTCGGGACCGCTCAGCTTGGGCACGTCGACCAGGCCGAACCAGCGGAACGGGCGCAGGCCGCTGGCCGAGTCGTACAGCCAGCCCGACAGCGGGATGGCGAACATCAGCACGTACAGCAGCACGTGGGTGGCACTGGCGATGCGCTCCTGCCAGCTGGGCACGCCCGGCACCGGCTTCGGTGCACCGGCGTACAGGCGCCAGCCCAGGCGGAACAGCACCAGCGCCAGCACGGTGATGCCGATCGACTTGTGCGCGGTGTAGACCCAGAAGTACTTCGGGGTCTTGGGCAGTTCACCCATGGTCAGGCCGACCACGCCCAGGGCGAGGATCAGCAGTGCGATCAACCAATGCAGGATCTGGCTGACACTCCCCCAGGCGGCGGGGGTGTTCTTGGCGGTCATGAGGGGTCCTCTAGGGGGCCGTCTTGGGGTCGGAGTGCGGAACGGGAGCGGGAGTTCCCGGGGCGTCGCTGCGGTCGAGGGTGGCTTCAGCCTCGATCCTCAGCTGTACTGCATCACCGATGACGCCCGGCCAGGCGGTGATGCCGAACGCGCGCCGGCTCAGCGTGGTGCTGGCGGAAAAACCGGCGGTGCGTCGGAACGGGGGAAGCGGGTAGCGCTTGATGGCGTTGAGGGTCACATCCAGCGTGACTTCCTGGCTGACCCCGCGCAGGGTCAGCGTGCCGGACACGTGCGCGCGCCTGGCATCGATCGGCTCGACCATGGTGGAGACGAATCGCGCGGTCGGGAAACGCTCGCCGTCGAGCAGGCTGCGGGCCAACGTGGCCTGGTTCCACTTGGCATCACCAAGGTCCAGTCGCGACACCGGGATATCCACTTCCACGGTGGCGTCGCGCCAGTTGTCGGGATCGAACCGCACGCGCCCTTCGCTGCCCGATACCGTGCCCATGGCCTGCGAGTAGCCTGCGTGGTCGATCGAGAACAGCACCCGCGTGTGCACCGGATCGAGGCGATAGGTGTCAGCGGCCGCCCAGGCAGGGGCGGTGGCGAGCAGCATCGGCAGCAGGGCCAGGCAGGGACGCATCGATGGCGGGCTCCGGAAGGGGACGCTGCGATCATACGCACAGCCCCCTGCCAACGTTGCGTGCATGGGTGCAACAGTTCGTGGTGGTGCCGCCGCTGGAAACAGGCTGTTGCAGCCATGACCCCGGCCCTGTGTGACAATCGGCGCAGGACAGGGGGTTCAGGATGACGAGCGGCTGGCGCCTGTGGTGCCGTGGCATCGCAGGTATGGGACTGCTGCTGGTGGCGATGGCCACGGCGGCTGCGACCCTGCACATGGCAGAAACACCACGCCTGCGCCGCTTCGGTGCCGCCGAAGGCTTGCCGTCTCGCATGGTGGTGGCGCTGGCCGAGGATCGCCAGGGCCACGTATGGGCCGCCACCGATGGTGGACTCGCCCGCTATGACGGCAACAGCCTGCGGGTCTGGGAGCACGACCCGGAACAGCCGGGCTCGTTGCCAGGCAACGAGATCGAGACCCTGCTGATCGACCCGCTGGACCGGGTCTGGGTGGGCATCAATGGCAAGGGCGTGGCACGCCTGGATGCCGACCGCGAACGCTTCCAGACCTTCGATACGGTCAATTCCACCTGCCAGGGGCAGTTCTGGGCACTGGCCTATGTCGAAGACGCCTTGTGGATCGGGACCAACAACCATGGCGTCTGCCGTTTCGGCGAAGACGGCAGCGTGCGCCTCTACACCCATGATCCGGCGCACCCGGGTGGCCTGCCCAGCAACAGCATCTTCACCAGCCTGGTCGACGCGCGGGGCCGCCTGTGGGTCGGCACTGAAGCCGGTGTGGCGCGTTGGAACGGCAGCGGCTTCGAGCCGGTGGCCGCGCGGGAACTGGGCAGGCTGAGCGTGCTCCGGTTGAGCCGTGATGCAGACGGTTCGATCTGGGTAGGCAGCCAGAACGATGGCCTCTACCGCATCGATGGGCAGGACCGGGTCAGTCGCCCGCGATGGGCCGACAGTGCCCAGCTGCGGTCGGCCCTGGTCCTGGCCGATCGCCAGGGGGGCTACTGGGCGGGTACCTCCGATGGCCTGTTGCGAGGGGATGCGGCGGCGTTGCGCCGCCTGGAGGGGGACCGCGGCAGCGGCTTCCTGACCGCGCACAGCGGTGTGCTTGACCTGCTGCAGGACCACGAGGGCGGACTGTGGGTGGCGTTGCTGACCCAGGGCCTGGCCTATCTGCCACCGGACTGGCGGCGCTTCTCGATCTGGAACCAGCTCGACGGCAAGCCCCTGGACAGCCAGTACCTGTTGAGCGCGGCCAGCGACGGGAAGAACTACTACGTCGGCTCGGCGCGAGGGGTGTACCAGCTCGATGCGCAGGGCACCCTGCGTCTGCTGGCCAGCGACCGGCAGCTCGGCAACGGCGTGGTGTGGTCGGTGCTGCCGCGCCCGGATGGTCGCCTGTGGCTGGGACGCGGCGGCCGCATCACCGTCTACGATCCGGCCACCGGCGCATTGCGTGACCTGCGGATCGATGGCAGTGCCGACCTGCGCCAGCGCATCGACCTGATGCGGCAGGCCCCTGATGGCACGGTGTGGGTGTCGGTGATGGGCCTGGACCTGCAGCAGCGCGATGCAGAGGGCCGGCTGCTGCACAGTCATCCGCTGGAACATTTCCGCGGAACGGCCGATGCGCCGATCGAGCAGATCCGCTTCGACGCCCATGGCCGGCCCTGGGTGATGGGCGACATGGGCATCTGGCGTGAGCAGGCCGGACGCTTCGAGGCAGTGCCCGGCGTGTCGCGCGGCCCGATCTACGATCTGGTATGGATCGATCCGCAGCAGTTGTGGCTGGCGCGCCAGGGCGCCTTCGAGCGCTACCAGTGGGATGGCATGAGCCTGCGCCTGATCCAGCGCATCGACGGCAGTGCGGGCGTGCCGCCGGTGACCATGGGGGGGCTGGCGCTGGCCGACAATGGCCAGCTCTGGGCCACGACGCCGCGCGGCCTGCTGCGGTGGGACCCGAAGACGCGGCGCCTGCAACAGTTCAACGAACGCGATGGCCTGTCCGATGCCGAGTTCACCGGTCGGCCACCTGCGGTGAATGCCGATGGCCGCGTGTTGGCGGTTACCCAGACCGGCCTGGTCGCCTTTGATGTGAATGCCGACGACACCGTGCTGCCGCCTTCATCGCTGGTGATCGCCGAAGTGCGTGTGCGGCGCGACGACGCACGCGGCTGGCAACCGCTGCCGCTCACCGGCACCCTGCTGCTGGGACCGGACGACCGCGATCTGCAGATCGATGCGCGGCTGCTGTCCTATGCCAGCCCGCAGGGCAACCGGTACCGCTTCCGCGTGCAGGGTTACGACCAGGATTGGGTGGAGCAGGGGGGCGATGGCCAGCGCACCCTGTCGCGGCTGCCGACCGGCCGCTATGTCATCGAGGTGCAGGCCGCGACTGCCCGGGGCACGTGGACGCCTTCGCAGCAGTTGCAGGTGAAGGTGCTGCCGCCGTGGTGGCGCAGCGGCATGGCGATATTCGGCTACATCCTGCTGGGGTCGTTGCTGCTGGTGGTTCTGGTCTGGTCGATCCGCGCGCGGTTGCGCCGCCGCCAGCAATGGCAGCTGACGGTGCACAAGCAGCAGCTGGCCGAGCAGGCCTCGCAGGCCAAGAGCCGTTTCCTGGCCACGCTGGGCCACGAAGTCCGCACGCCGATGACCGGCGTGCTGGGCATGAGCGAACTGCTGCTGGCGACCCCGCTGGATCCGGTGCAGCGCGGCTACGCCGGGTCCATCCAGCAGGCCGGCAGCCATCTGCTGCGGCTGGTCAACGATGCCCTGGATCTGGCCCGGATCGAAGCCGGGCGGCTGGAGCTTGACCTGCGCCCGTTCGATCTGGGGGAGCTGCTGGACCAGGTGCAGGGCCTGATGCAGCCGATGGCGCAGCAACGCCAGCTGGTGTTCCAGCGCGGCGAAGACCCGCCCGGGCCGATCAGTGTCAGTGGCGACGAGATGCGCGTGCGCCAGATCCTGCTGAACCTGCTCGGCAACGCGATCAAGTTCACCGAGCGCGGCCACGTCGGCCTGGCCGTACGCCTGGAAGAAAAGGGCGGCCTGTGTTTCGAAGTCCATGACAGCGGCCCGGGCATCAACGCCGAGCAGCAGCAGCGCCTGTTCCATCGTTTCGAACAGGCCGACGGCCCGCGTACCGCGTCGCGCTACGGCGGCAGTGGCCTGGGGTTGGCGATCTGCCAGGAACTGGCGGTGGCGATGGGGGGGCGCATCGAAGTGGACAGCCAGCCTGGCAAGGGCGCGCGGTTCCGCGTGCGCCTGCCCCTGCCCTGGACGCGCCAGGCCGCCAACAGTGCAGGCGACGTGGCGGCCCTGCCGGAACTGCCGCCGCTGCGCATCCTGCTGGTCGAGGACGATGCCACGGTGGCCGAGGTCATCGCCGGCCTGCTGCGCGTGCGCGGGCATGAGGTGGTCCACGTGCTGCATGGCCTGGGCGCGCTGTCGGAGATCGCCACCGATGGTTTCGACGTCGGCCTGCTCGATCTCGATCTGCCCGCGCTGGATGGTACGGCCATCGCCCGCCAGCTGCGCACCATGGGCTATGAACTGCCGCTGGTGGCGGTGACCGCCCGTTCCGATGCCTATGCCGAAACCCAGGTGCTGGCCGCAGGCTTCGATGGCTTCCTGCGCAAGCCGGTGACCGGCGACCTGCTGGTAACGGCCATCGCCCAGGCGCGCGCGAAACGACAGGCGACTGCGTGACGACGCCGACGCCGGGCGTGAACGGCGCGACTTTCGGTTTACCATGCCGACGCCCGCAGCGCGGGAATCATCAGGACCAGCGTGAGGAGGCAATCGGTGGTGTATCTGCGGGCGGCGATGCTGCTGCTGGTCCTCCTGTGCTGCGCGTTGCCCGCTGCGGCACAGCCGGTGCCTCCGAGCCCGCGGCAGGTGACGGTGTTCGATGGCCTGCCGTCCAATACCGTCAACCGCATGGCCGAGGACCGTTACGGCTACCTGTGGATCGCCACCAACGATGGCCTGGCCCGCTATGACGGCCGCACCTACCGCGTGTGGCGTTCCGAGGATGGACTGCGTGACAACCGCATCTGGACGGTGCTGGTCGATGCCCGCAACCAGTTGTGGATAGGCACCGAGAACGCCGGCCTGGTGCGCATGTCGGCCGACCGCCGCCAGCTGCACTTCTACGACCGCAGCAGCCAGCCGTTGATGGGTACCAACACGGTCTGGAGCCTGGCCAGCACGCCTGATGGCTCGATCTGGTTCGGTACCCACGAAGGCGGCCTGTACCGCCTGGACAGCCAGGATCGCCTGCAGCGCTTCCTGCCCGAGCCGAACAATCCGCGCAGCCTGCCTTCGTCGTCGGTGCCCTACCTGGCCACGCTGGCCGATGGCAGCCTGTGGATCGGCACCAAGCATGGCGTGGCGCGCTGGACCGGGACCGACTTCGAGCGTGTCGGTACGGACATCATCCCCAGCCTGCTGATCAACGGGCTGACCGCCGAGCCGGATGGCAGCCTGTGGATCAGCACGATGGCCGGCGCCACCGTGCGCCGCCCGGATGGCCGCTTCGAAGCCCCCCCGTGGAAGCTGCCGCCGGGCGAGCAGGTGCTGGGCATGATGCTGCGCGACGAGCAGGGCGGGCACTGGCTGGATACACGCACCGGGCTGGGGCGTGCGGTCGATGGCCAGTACCAGACCGTGCCGCTGTACAGCGTGATCGCGCGCGGTCCGGTACGGCCGAACTGGACCGGTGCCTACGAGGACCGCGAAGGTGGCATCTGGTTGGCCAGCACCAATGCCGGGCTGTGGCACCTGCTGCCACGCTGGTGGCAGTTCTCGGTGCTGTCGCGCCTGGAGGACGACCCCAGCTCGCTGCGCAATGCACTCGTGCTGGGTACCAGCCCCTCCAGCAACGGCGGCGTCTGGACGGTGGGCAGCCATGGCGCGCTGGACCGCTTCGATCCGAAGACCGGCAGGATCGAGCAGCATCGCACCTGGGTCAACGGCATGCACTGGTTGACCTCGGTGCGTGAGGACCGGCGTGGGCAGGTCTGGATTGGATCGACCGATGCGCTGGTGCGCTACGACCCGCAACGGCGCGAACTGCGTCGTTGGGGCCGTGATGCCGGTGCAGATGCGGCGATGGAAGGGGTGGTCGAAGCAATGATGACCTGCGACGGCGACAGCCTCTGGTTGATGCTGCCCGCAGGCCTGCAGCAGCGCGACCTCGACGGCCACGTGCGGCGCCAGCTGGACAATGGCCAGCGCGGCCTGCAGCAGGGCCAGCTCAACCTTGATGTGGAATGCGGGCCGCAGGACCACATCTGGCTGGCCAGCAGCCGTGGCCTGCTGCAGTGGCTGCCGGAAAGCGAGCGCTTCCAGCCGGTGCCGGGCGCGCCGGCAACGGCGATCCATGCGTTGCATGTGGGCCGTGACGGTCAGGTCTGGTTGTCCGAGGATGGTCGACTGTCCCGTTACCGCTGGAGCCAGGGGCGGCTGGAACGGCAGGCGGTGGTCGGTGCCGAACAGGGCTATCCGGCGATCTCCGCCTCCGGCCTGGTGGTGGATGCGCAGGGCGTGGCCTGGGCGACCAGCGCACGCGGCCTGGTACGCGTCAGTGCCGATGGGCAGAGCGTGCGCCTGTACGGCGTGCACGACGGCCTGCCCAGCCAGGAATTCCGCGAACACACCTTGATCGCAGCGGCCGATGGCCACCTGGTGGCCGGAACGGCAGCGGGCGCGGTGGTGTTCGACCCGGAGCAGGTACGGCCTTCGGTCCGTCGCGCCCCGCTGGTGATCGAGCGGGTGGAAGTGCGCCGCAACGAGCAGGTGCTGGACATGACCCACGATGCGCCGTTGCAGATCGCCGATGGCGACCGCGACCTGCGCATCGTCGCGCGATTGCTGTCCTTCGCCGACTCGGCGTCCAATACGTACCGCTACCGCCTGGCCGGCTACGACCCCGATTGGGTCGAAGTCGGCCCGGCCGGCGAGCGCCTGTTCTCGCGCCTGGCGCCGGGCAGCTACCGGCTGGAAGTACAGGCCCGCTCGGCCGACCATGTGTGGTCGCGGGTGCAGAGCCTGGAATTCCGCGTGCAGCCGCCGTGGTGGCGCAGCCTGTCCGGCC
This sequence comes from Stenotrophomonas sp. DDT-1, assembly GCF_001580555.1. Lineage (NCBI taxonomy): Bacteria > Pseudomonadati > Pseudomonadota > Gammaproteobacteria > Lysobacterales > Lysobacteraceae > Stenotrophomonas > Stenotrophomonas sp. DDT-1. Next base: position 55,038 of record NZ_LEKR01000010.1, on the reverse strand, counting down.
TGCTGGTGCTGGCGTCGGTCGGGTTGCTGCTGACCAGCTGGTTTGCCTGGTTGTACCGACGCCGCCTGCAGCGGCGCCACGCCTATCAGCTGGCGCTGCACAAGCAGGAACTGGCCGAGCAGGCGTCGGCGGCCAAGACCCGCTTCCTGGCCAACCTTGGCCATGAGATCCGCACGCCGATGACCGGCGTGCTGGGCATGAGCGAGCTGCTGCTGGCCTCGCCACTGGACCCGCAGCAGCGTGGCTACACGCAGTCGATCCGGCATGCTGGCGAGCACCTGCTGCACCTGGTCAACGATGCGCTGGACCTGGCGCGGATCGAGTCCGGGCGCCTGGAACTGCAGTCGCAGTCGTTTGCGTTGAATGGCCTGTTGCAGGATCTGGCGGCGCTGATGGGCCCGCTGGCTGCACAGAAGGGCCTGCGCTTCGTCCTCGACAACCAGCTGCCGCCGGGCCTGCAGGCGACCGGTGATGCCATGCGCGTGCGGCAGATCCTGCTCAACCTGCTGTCGAACGCAGTGAAATTCACCAGCCGCGGCACCATCACCCTGCACGCACGTTGCGATGGCGAGCTGCGCGCGCTGCACTTCGAGGTGCGCGATACCGGCCCGGGCATCAGCCAGGAACAGAAGCAGCGCCTGTTCCGTCGCTTCGAGCAGGCCGACGGTGCACGTACCGCGGCGCAGTACGGTGGCAGTGGCCTCGGCCTGGCGATCTGCCGCGAGCTGGCGCATGCGATGCAGGGGCGGATCCAGGTGGAGAGCCAGCTGGGCCGGGGCACCTGTTTCGGCGTGACCTTGCCGTTGCCGCTGGTGGTGAACAGCGATGCCGAGGCATCGGCCGAGGGGCATCGCGACGAAGCGGCGAACATGCCGCCGCTGCGGGTGCTGCTGGTCGAGGATGATGCCACCGTGGCCGACGTGGTGCGTGGCCTGTTGAGCGCACGCGGCCACGAGGTGGTGCATGCCGGCCATGCGCTGGCGGCGCTGCGCGAGATCAGTGCCGGCGATTTCGATGTCGGCCTGCTGGATCTGGACCTGCCGGGCCTGAGTGGTTTCGAACTGGCCCAGCACCTGCGCAACCAGGGCTACATGCTGCCGCTGCTGGCGGTGACCGCGAGGACCGATCCGGACCTGCAGCAGCAGGTGGAAGCGGCCGGCATCGGCGGCTTCCTGCGCAAGCCGGTGACTGGTGAGCTCTTGGTGGAAGCGATCGCCAGGGTCACGGGTAGGTAGGTTCTGCAGGGCCTGCGGACCCACCCCGCCTTCGACAGAATTCTGCGTGCTGTCGAAATGGCGTGGGGTCAGATCCGTTTCCCGTAGAAAAACGGATCTGACCCCAGATCGATTTCGATATCTGACAGATGTGTCGACCAAGGTCGACACCTACCAAGAGCCGCCGGAGTCTGTCAGAGGTGGGGCGGTGTCGCAGTGCGGGGTGTCAGCCGCATGGATGCGGCTGCCAAGCTTACAAGCACGTACTTGCGGCGTCCCCGCACTGCGACACTGCCCCGCCAACCCACGGAATGCCGCTTTGGTTGTTGCTGTTGCCGGCCAGCGGCCGGCACTACCGCAGGTGCAGGGCCGCAGGCCCTGCCGAACCACCCTCACTCCGCGACGTGCTCGACCTGCCGCGGTTCGGGCTTGGTGTCAGGCAGCTGCCAGAAGATCATCGTCGAGGTCAGGGTGATCGCGCCCACGCACAGGAATGTGGCATGCAGCGCGGCGGTCGCGCTGTTGCTGTCCAGGTGATTGCCGAACGCGGCCAGCAGGCTGCCGGCCGCCGCGGCGCCGAAACCGGCGGCCAGCATCATCACCATCGACAGCAGGCTGTTGCCGGAACTGGCGAATTCGCGGTCAAGGTCGCGCAGCGTCACGGTGTTCATCACGGTGAACTGCAGTGAATTGACCGCGCCGAAGAATGCAAGCTGCACCAGGCGCCAGGCCAGGTGCTGGCCTGGTGTCATCAGGATGAAGCTGGCCATTGCCAGCCCCACCAGCACGGTGTTGGTCATCAGCACGCGGCGGTAGCCGTAACGTTCGACCAGCTTCACTGCCAGTTTCTTTGAGACCATGCCGGCGGCCGCCACCGGTACCATCATCAGGCCGGCGTTCATCGGGCCCAGACCGAGGCCGACCTGCAGCAGCAGCGGGATCAGCATCGGCATGGCGCTGCTGCCGATGCGCGAGAACAGGTTGCCGAGGATTCCGATGCGGTAGCTGGGTACGCGGAACAGGGCCAGCGAGAACAAGGGCGCGGTGGAATTGGCGGCATGCAGCCAGTAGCCCACCAGCGCAGCCAGGCCCGCGACCGTCATCAGCATCACCAGCGCGTGCGGGGTGCCGAGTCCGGAGATGCCGTCCAATGCCAGCGACAGCACCACCATCGCAAAGGCCAGCATGATGTAGCCGCGCAGGTCGAAACGGGTGCGATGGCTGGCGTAGTGGTCGGGCATGATCTTCATCGCGGCGATGAAACCGATCACGCCGATCGGCAGGTTGATCAGGAACACCCAGTGCCATGAGGCGATCTCGACCAGCCAGCCGCCCAGCGTCGGGCCGATCAGCGGGCCGACCAGCGCGGGGATGGCGATGAAGCTCATCGCGCGCAGGAAATCCTCGCGCGGCACCGAGCGCATCACCGCCAGCCGGCCGACCGGCAGCAGCATCGCACCGCCGATGCCCTGCAGCACGCGCGCGCCGACCAGCTGGTGCAGGTGCTGGGCCAACGCGCAGGCCAGCGAGCCGAGGGTGAACAGGATGATCGCCACCAGGAAGGTGCGCCGGGTGCCATAGCGGTCGGCGATCCAGCCCGAGGCGGGAATGAACGTGGCGACCGCCAGCGCATAGCTGAACACCACCGACTGCATCTGCAGCGGGCTCTCGCCCAGGCTGGCCGCCATTGCCGGCAACGCCGTGTTGACGATGGTCGAGTCCAGCATCTGCATGAAGATCGCCAGGGACACCAGCCACAGCAGGGGACGCTGGCGGTTGTAGGTCGATGGCGATGTGGGCATGGGGTGTGGCCGGTGCAGCGTGGGGGCCGCCATGATCGCGCACTGCGGGTCACGGCGCGATCAACATCGCGCCGTGATGGCATGCGGAATGCTCAGCGTTGGCTGTGCGCGTGCACCGCGTCGACCAGGACCTGCACGTGCGCCGGGTCCATGTCCGGCGACATGCCGTGGCCGAGGTTGAACACATGGCCTTCGCGCGAGCCGCCGTTGCCGGCGGCATAGGTGTCGAGCACGCGCGCTGCGGCCGTGGCGATCGCATCCGGCGAGGCGTACAGCGTGGTCGGGTCGAGGTTGCCCTGCAGGGCGACGCGACCACCGGTGCGGCGCATTGCTTCGTCCAGGTCCAGCGTCCAGTCCAGGCCAAGTGCATCGGCGCCGGTCTGCGACAGTGCTTCCAGGTGCAGGCCGGTGCCCTTGCCGAACAGGATCAGCGGCGTGCGCTCGCTGCCTTCGCCGCGATCCAGGCCCTGTGCAATCCGCTGCAGGTAACGCAGCGAGAACTCGCGGTACATCGCCGGGGACAGCACGCCACCCCAGGTGTCGAACACCTGCAGCGCCTGCGCACCGGCCGCGCGTTGCGCACCGAGGTAGGCGATCACCGCTTCGGTGGTGACCTCCAGCAGGCGGTGCAGCGCCTGCGGATGGTTCAGCGCCATCGCCTTGATGCGTGCAAAGTCCTTGCTGCCGCCGCCTTCCACCATGTAGCAGGCCAGCGTCCACGGGCTGCCGGAGAAGCCGATCAGCGGCACCTGGCCGTCCAGCTCGCGGCGGATCAGGCGTACCGCATCCATCACGTAGCCCAGGTCCTGCTCCATGTCCGGCACCGCCAGCTTGGCGATGGCCGCTTCATCACGTACCGGGTGGCGGAACTTCGGGCCTTCGCCTTCGACGAAGTACAGCTCCAGGCCCATCGCATCGGGAATGGTGAGGATGTCCGAGAACAGGATGGCTGCGTCCAGCGGGAACCGGCGCAGCGGCTGCAGGGTGACTTCGCAGGCGATCTCCGGGGTCTTGGCCATGGCCAGGAAGCTACCGGCCTTGGTCCGGGTCGCGCGGTACTCCGGCAGGTAGCGGCCGGCCTGGCGCATCAGCCAGACGGGGGTGCAGTCCACCGGTTCGCGGCGCAGGGCGCGCAGCAGGCGATCGTTGCGGAGAGGGCTGGTCACGATGGGCATTCCTTGGACGGGAGGAGCAGCGGCGTCAGTCGCCGTGCGAAAGGATCTGGAAGCCGCGATGCAGTTCGGCATCGCGGGCCTTCTCGAAGGCGTGGCGGGCGTCGTCGGCCTGCAGGAACAGCTCGCGCCGCAGCTGCGAGCGGCTGCCGACGCGGCCGCTCTCGCGCAGCAGCTCCCAACCGCCGAACAGGTCCGGCTGCAGGCTCAGGCGCAGGAAACGCGGTGCCTGCGCACCGGCGTCGGGATGTTGCAGGTAGACGTGCATGGCGCCGATTGTATCGTCCCGGGGCAGCACGGACCTGTAGAGCCGAGCCCACGCTCGGCTGCGCTTCATGCCGCAGCACAATCCGTCAGCGCCGGGCCATGCCCGGCGAACGCGGAAAGGTCAGCCCGCGCCCAGCACCTTCAGCACCGCCGCCTCATCCACGTCCGGCACCACTTCGGCGCGGCCCATCCCGCGCCACAGCACCAGGCGCAGGCGGCCGGCCACATTCTTCTTGTCCAGGCGCATGCGGCCGAGCAGGGCCTGCGGGTCCAGCCCGGCCGGGATCGCCACCGGCAGGCCGAGGCGTTCCAACAGTGCCTGCAGGCGAGCGCGGTCGGCGTCGTCGGCCAGGCCCAGGTCGGTGGACAGCTTTGCCGCCAGCACCATACCGACCGCCACGGCTTCGCCATGGTTCAGCGCATCGCGGCCAGGAGCCGAGTAGCCCTGCTCGGTCTCGATGGCATGGCCGAAGGTGTGGCCGAGATTGAGCAGGGCACGCTCGCCCTTCTCGAACGGATCGCGCTCGACGATGGCGGCCTTGTGCCGGCAGCTGCGCGCGATGGCTTCGGCCAGCGTGGCATCCTCGCCGGCCAGCAGCGCATCGGCATGCTGCTGCAGCCATTCGAAGAACACCGCATCGCCCAGCGCGCCGTACTTCACCACTTCGGCCAGGCCCGCGCGCAGTTCGCGCGGCGGCAGGGTAGCCAGCACGCGGGTATCAGCGATCACCGCACGCGGTGGATGGAACGCGCCGACCAGGTTCTTGCCGGCAGGGATGTCGACCGCGGTCTTGCCGCCCACCGACGAATCGACCATCGCCAACAGGGTGGTCGGCAGCTGCACGCAGTCCACGCCGCGCATCCAGCAGGCGGCGGCAAAGCCGGCAAGGTCACCGACCACGCCGCCGCCGAGGGCGAACACGCAGGCGTCGCGGGTGGCGCCGAGCGCGGCCAGCGCTTCGATGGCACGGCCGAATTCGGCCAGCGTCTTCGAGGCTTCGCCGGCGGCCAGCACGTGCTCGCCGACGATCAGGTCGGGGCGTGCGGTCAACAACGTCTGCTTGACCGACGCCAGATAGCGCGGAGCCACTTCGCTATCGCTGAGCAGCAGCACATGGCGGCCGCGCACGTGTGAAACCAATGCAGCGCCATCGGCCAGGGCACCGGCGCCGATGGTGATGGAGTAGGGGCGATCGCCGCCAACGGCGACCTGCAGCAGGGCGGGGGAAGTCATGCGGTCATGTCCTGGCGCTGCCATTGCGTGGCCAGCTTGACTACCAGTTGGGCAGTCGCGTCGGCAGCGGTATACGGGTCGGTATCGAGGGTGAGGTCGGCCAGTTCTCGGTACAGCGGGTCGCGCTGTGCGGCCAGATCATGCAGTACCTGCTCGCGGTCCGGACGCTGCAGCAGCGGCCTGCCCTTGTCGCGGGCCAAGCGTTCCAGCTGCGCGGCCACGCCGACCCGCAGGTAGACCACGAAGCCGCGCCGGGCAATCAATGCGCGGTTGCCGGGGTCCAGCACCGCGCCGCCGCCGGTGGAGACCAATTGGCCGCGGCCTTCCAGCACGCGGGCCAGGGCCTGCCGCTCATGGCTGCGGAAGCCGGCTTCGCCGGTGTGCTCGAAAATGGTCGGGATGCTGGCGCCGGCGGCATCGACGATGGCCTGGTCGACGTCCACGAAGTCCAGCGTGAAGCGCTCGGCCAGGCGGCGGCCGATGCAGGTTTTGCCGGCGCCCATCGGGCCGATCAGGATCAGGTTCGGAGCAGGATTCATGCCCTGTGATCCTAACACCTCCGTGCCCTGGCCTTTACGTCCTTCACGTCAGGGTAGCTGTTCCTGCGGGGTTTCCCGCGCCAGCCGGAGTACAGGCCATGACGGTCGCCAAGGTCATCGAAATCACCGCCTCCTCGCCGAAAAGCGTGGAGGACGCCGTGCGCAGCGGGCTGAAGAAGGTCTCCGAGACGGTCAAGGGCATCCAGGGCGCCTGGGTGAACGAGACCAAGGTGGTCACCAATGGCAGCGGCGAGATCACCGAGTGGCGGGTCAACCTGCGGGTGACCTTCCTGGTGGAGTAGCCGCGCTCAGCGCACGGCCTGCACCTGCCGCTGGCCGTCCAGGACCACGACGTGGTCGGCGAGCGTGGGAAGCGTGCGCAGTGCCTGCCGGCTGACCCGCTCGTAGTACTGCACGAAACGCTCCAGCTGCGGCCGGCTCATGCCGTGCCGGCCCGGCTGCGCGGCCTGCAGGTTCTGCTCCTGCTGCCAGCGCCAGCGCGGTACCACCGCGAAATCCGGCGGCTGCAAGAACCACAGGCGGTCGCAGCGCTGCCACAGCGCGGGGTAGTCGCGGGCCAGCGCCTGGTTGCACCAGTCGCGCCAGCGGCCGTCGCTGTCGGCTTCGCGTTCCAGTGCGTTCATCGGGGTATCCAGCGCGGCGTCATCCTGCGCGGGCGTGCCCAGGAACCAGCCTTCGAATACCAGCAGGTCCAGCGGTTGCTGCAGCTGCGGCCATTGCGCTTCGGGCAGGCGCTCGTCGGCCAGCTTGTCGAAGCGCGGCATTGCGAAGGGCTGGCGTGCGGCCACGGCGTTCAATACCGCATGGGCCAGCGGCAGGTCATGGGTGCCCGGCGGGCCTCGGGTGATCAGCAGTGGATGCACCTGGCGGGCAAGCCGTTGGCGCTGCACCCGGGTCAGGTAGACGTCGTCGATCGACAGCGTGGCTGCGTTCAGGCCGCGTGCCTGGGCGCGGGCCACGACCTGCGCGGCCAGCGTCGATTTGCCGCTCCCCTGCAGGCCGCTGATCGCCAATACTGGAACCGCTGCGCTGCTGCCCAGCGCATCATCCAGCGCCTGTTCGGCCAATGTTTCGGGGAATCCTTTCACCTGGGGCATATACGCAGCAGCGGCCATGCAGCCACAATAGCCCAATCCGTGTGAGAAGAACGCAACCATGAGCGACCTGTACGCCGAAGCCCTGTCCACGTTTGCCAGCCTGTTCGAAGAGGCCAGGCAGAGCCGCGAGGTCGAGCCGAACGCCATGACCGTGGCGACCTCCGATACGCACGGCCGTCCCTCGGCGCGCACCGTGCTGCTGAAGGCGTTCGATGAGCGTGGCTTCGTGTTCTACACCCACCTGGACAGCCACAAGGGCCGGGAGCTGCAGGCCAATCCGCAGGCTGCACTGCTGTTCCTGTGGCGCAGCCTGCGCGAGGCCGGTATCCAGGTGCGCATCGAGGGTCGCGTCGAGCAGGTCGCCGATGCCGAAGCCGATGCCTATTTCGCCAGCCGTCCGCGCATGAGCCAGATCGGCGCGTGGGCCTCGCAGCAGTCGAAGACGCTGGCGACGCGTGAGGAGTTCGATGCCCGCGTGGCGGAGGTCGAGGCACGTTTCGACGGCAAGGACGTGCCGCGTCCGGACGGCTGGAGTGGTCTGCGGGTAGTGCCTGACCGTATCGAATTCTGGTACGGCGCGCAGTTCCGCCTGCACGAGCGCTGGTGCTATGAAGCCGGTGCCGAAGGGCGCTGGAGCAAGCGCCTGCTGTATCCGTAAGGCTGGCCGGTGCAACGCCTGCCGCTGTACCGCGTGGTGGTGCTCGTGCCGTCGGCAGCACTGGACGCAGTGAAGCAGGGCATCCTTGCGGTGGATGCCCTGGCAGGGGGTGACTACGAGCACGGCATGTGGTGGTCGGCGCCGGGGTTCGAGCAGTTCCGCCCGCGGGTGGGTGCGTCGCCCGCGCAGGGTGAGGCGGGCCACACCGAAGTGGTCGACAGCGTGCGCCTGGAGTTCTGCCTGCCGCGTGATCCGCAGCGGTTGCAGCGCATCTTCGAGCAGGGCATCGTGCCGCATCATCCGTGGCGGGTGCCGGTGGTGCAGGTGGAGGAAGTCGAGCTGCTGCTGACCGGCGGGCTGCCGTTGTAGAGCCGAGCCCATGCTCGGCTGCTGCTCCGACGCATGAGGCAGTCGAGCAGGGCTCGACTCCACAAGAGCAGGCTGTCGCAAATGGACCGGCTTGCTTCATCTGCGAGCAGGCTCATAACCGGCACACTCCGACGGATGATCTCGACTTCCGGAGTTGCCATGCCCTCCTGGCGTTGCCTGTTTGCGGTGCCGCCGCCGCGTCACGGCGTGGAAGCGTTCCTGCTGTTGCTCGCCCGCATCGTCGCCGGTGTGATGTTCTGCGTGTCCGGCTGGAACAAGGTTTTCAGCGATGCGGGCCGCGAGCGCATGGTGCATACGCTGGTGGGTGCGGGGATTCCGTTTCCGGTGTTCAGCGCGCCGGTGCTCGGTGTGATCGAATGGATTGCGGGTGGACTGCTGGTGCTAGGCCTTTTGAGCCGCCCCTCGGCCCTGCTGCTGGCGGCGATCTGCGCGGTGGCGGCGCTGACCGATGGTATCGCGCGCATTCCTGCGGGACTGAGCGTGCCGGATTGGTTGAGCTGGTTCTTCTACCTGAGCGAAGTGCCGCTGGGCGTACTGCTGCTATGGATTGCCGCAGTGGGGAGTGGACGGTTCGCGATCGAAGCTCGTTGGGTGCCTTGAACATTGAGTGAAGCGGAGGCAATTGAATGCGGATGAATGATCTGATCCAGCGCGTGATTCGCGCGTACCCGGATCGTCGGAATCCTGATTGCGCTTCGGCGGCCGACGTCATGCGTCGCTTGGGCGTTGATCCTCACTGCGATATGTGGATGTTCTACATGGCAGTCAATGGCGCGCTGCCTGCTGTGAGCGGCAAGCATGACTTGCTGCGAATGGTTGGTCCTGGAATTCCGAAAATTCCAGACCAGGCTGAGTACATTCGGGATCGTTACGAGCTCCCTGCGGATTTTCTTCCGCTGTCATCTGACGAAGGTGAGGGGATGTATTTGTACGATGTGCGAACGCAGGAGGTACATGATTACTACCTGGCTCGGCACGATCAGTTTCTTTCAGGTGAGACCCCTGCCCGTTGGAAGAACTTCGTAGATTTCATTGCTTGGTACATCAACAATGATGATCGGGCTGCTTAGCTGAAGCAGTCGAGCAAGCTCGGCTCTACAGCCCCTCCGCGCGCAGCCAGCGCCACAGCGTGGTGCGTGAGACGCCCAGCGCCTGTGCCATGCCTTCGCGGTCATTGCGGTGTTCCTGCAGCAGTGCCTCCAGCTGCGCACGCGGCGGTCGCTTGCCGTTGCTTTCCACTGGCAGTGCCGCGACGCCTTCGTTAACCAGCTCAGGCGCCAGCTGCAGCAGTCGCGCGGCATCAATCAGCCCTTCACCGGGTTGCCAGTGGATGCGTAGTCGATCCACCAGATTGCGCAGTTCGCGCACGTTTCCGGGCCACTGGGCTGCGCTCAGCACCGCCAGTGCATCCTCATCAAATGGCGCGTCGATGCCACGCAGCTGGCGGAAGAAGTGCTGTGCCAGCAGCGGGATGTCACTGCGCCGCGCACGCAGCGGGGGCAGGGCGATGCGTAGTGCGGCCAGCCGGTAATACAGGTCGCGACGGAAGCCGCCGGTCGCCGCGTGCTGTTCCAGCGACTTCAGGGTGGCGGCCACCACGCGCAGGTCCACTGCGGTCGGTTCGGTAGCGCCGACACGCAGCACCTCGCGTTCTTCCAGCACGCGCAGCAGGCGGGTCTGCAACGGCAGCGGCAGTTCGCCGATCTCATCCAGGAACAACGTACCGCCATCGGCGGCCTCGACCAGGCCCACGCGACCACCGCGCCGTGCACCAGTGAAGGCACCATCGCTGTAGCCAAACAGTTCGGCTTCCAGCAGTGATTCGCTGATGGCGCCGCAGTTCAGCGCCACGAAGCGCCCGCGACGGCCGCTGGCGGCGTGCAGTTGACGCGCTACCAGTTCCTTGCCGGTGCCGGTTTCGCCGGTGACCAGCACCGTGCTGTCGTGCGGTGCGTAGAGCGCGATTTGAGCGCGTACCTGCGCCATCGCGTCGCTGTCGCCGAGCAGTTCGTGCGCGTCGCTGCGTACTGTCGGGCGTCGGCGCAGGGGCGGCCGGCTGCCCGTGGAGCGGGCCAGGGTCTGGGTCAGTTCGAGGGCGTGTTCGAACGCCTGCCGTACCGAATCGGCGGAGTACAGCAGCACGCCGGGCAGGCCGGCCTGCTCGGCATGGTCGATGGCCATGCCGGTGCCGACGATCACCTCGATGCCGTTGGCACGCAGGTCGGCGATGCAATCGCGTGCGTCCTCGCGGGTGACGAAGCGACGGTGCTCGATCTCCAGGCCGAAACTCTGCTGGAAGTTGCTGAACACCGGTACGTCGCTGGCGTGGGTGACCAGGCCGATGCGGCTGGCGATCCGTCGTGCCCGGGCCAGTGCTTCCATCAGGTCGAAGCCGTTGGCCTGGATCGGCACCAGTGGCAACTCCAGCCGCCCGCGCAGCCAGGCCGCATTGGAGCCGCCGGCGATCACTACGTCGCAGTGCTCGCGGCGCAGCCGTTGGCCGATCACGTCCACCGCTTCCTCGAAGCCGAGGTTGATCTGCTCGATGCGGGCACGGCGGTCGAACTCGGGAATGACGTCGCCCAACAGGCCGGTCAGGCGAGAGACGCTGACCGTCCAGATCACGGGGCGACCGGGGTCGGCGTCGGCGTGGCGCAGCGGGGAGCGGGGCAGGTACATGAGGGCAGCGATTGGTAGCAGTGTTTCATGATACATCTGTTTCAACGTTTCATATGTTTCACTGTTGCGGGGTGGTCATGCCTGTGAAATCAACGGCTTGCAGCTTGGCATGGGGCTTGCGCCCTCTGTCCCGTACTTCAACTTGGATCGCCGCATGACCGCTTCCGCCCCTTTCTCCGCCGGTGCCCGCTTCCGTGAGGCGCTGGCTGCCGAATCGCCGCTGCAGGTGATCGGCGCCATCAACGCCAACCACGCCCTGCTGGCCAAGCGCGCCGGCTTCCGCGCCATCTATCTGTCCGGCGGCGGTGTTGCCGCGGGCTCGCTGGGCCTGCCGGACCTGGGCATCAACACCCTGGAAGACGTGCTGGTGGACGTGCGCCGCATCACCGATGTCTGCGACCTGCCGTTGATGGTGGACATCGACACCGGCTTCGGCCCGAGCGCGTTCAACATCGCGCGCACCGTGAAGTCGCTGATCAAGGCCGGCGCGGCCGCCTGCCACATTGAAGACCAGGTCGGCGCCAAACGCTGCGGTCACCGTCCGGGCAAGGAGATCGTGTCGCAGGGTGAAATGGTCGACCGCGTGAAGGCGGCCGCCGATGCCAGGACCGATCCGGACTTCTTCCTGATCGCGCGTACCGACGCCATCCAGGTGGACGGCGTGGACAAGGCCATCGAGCGCGCCATCGCCTGTGTCGAGGCTGGTGCCGACGGCGTCTTCGCCGAGGCGGCCTACGACCTGGACACCTACCGCCGCTTCGTCGACGCGGTGAAGGTGCCGGTGCTGGCCAACATCACCGAATTCGGTGCCACCCCGCTGTTCAGCCGCGATGAACTGGCTTCGGCCGGTGTTGCGATCCAGCTGTTCCCGCTGTCGGCGTTCCGCGCGGCCAACAAGGCGGCCGAGAACGTCTACCAGGCGGTGCGCCGCGATGGCCACCAGCGCAATGTGGTGGAGACCATGCAGACCCGCGAGGAACTCTACGACCGCATCGGCTACCACGCCTTCGAGCAGCAGCTCGATGCGCTGTTCGCCGCCAAGAAATAAGCAGTACCCTGCACCATCAAGTTTCGGAGGGAAACATGAACGATACGACCGCAACCCCGACCTTCAAGCCGAAGAAGTCCGTCGCCCTGTCCGGCACCGCCGCCGGCAACACCGCGCTGTGCAGCGTGGGCCGCAGCGGCAACGACCTGCATTACCGTGGCTACGACATCCTGGACCTGGCCAACACCAGCGAGTTCGAGGAAATCGCCTACCTGCTGGTGCACGGCAAGCTGCCGACCCGCGCCGAGCTGGTTTCGTACAAGGCCAAGCTGAAGTCGCTGCGTGGCATCCCGGCCGCGGTGAAGGCCGCGTTGGAAGAACTGCCGCCGTCGGCACACCCGATGGACGTGATGCGCACCGGTGTGTCCGTGCTCGGCTGCGTGGCGCCGGAGAAGGATGACCACAACCATCCGGGCGCGCGCGACATTGCCGACAAGCTGATGGCCTGCCTCGGTTCGATGCTGCTGTACTGGTACCACTGGAGCCACAACGGCCGTGCCATCGACGTGGAAACCGACGATGACTCGATCGGTGGCCACTTCCTGCACCTGCTGCACGGCGAGAAGCCGCAGGACTCGTGGGTGAAGGCGATGCACACCTCGCTGATCCTGTACGCCGAGCACGAGTTCAACGCCTCGACCTTCACCTGTCGTGTCATCGCCGGTACCGGCAGCGACATGTACAGCGCGATCTGCGGTGGCATCGGCGCACTGCGTGGCCCGAAGCACGGCGGCGCCAATGAAGTGGCGTTCGAAGTGCAGAAGCGCTATGACAATCCGGATGAGGCCGAGGAAGACATCAAGGCCCGCGTCGAGCGCAAGGAAGTGGTGATCGGCTTCGGCCACCCGGTCTATACCGTCTCCGATCCGCGCAACAAGGTGATCAAGGACGTGGCCCGCGAGCTGTCCGAAGAACAGTCGAGCATGAAGATGTACGACATCGCCGAGCGCCTGGAATCGGTGATGTGGGACATCAAGAAGATGTTCCCGAACCTGGACTGGTTCAGCGCCGTCAGCTACCACATGATGGGCGTGCCGACCGCGATGTTCACCCCGCTGTTCGTGATCGCCCGCACCGCCGGCTGGAGCGCGCACATCATCGAGCAGCGCATCGACGGCAAGATCATCCGCCCGAGCGCCAACTACATCGGTCCGGAAGACCGCGACTTCGTCGCCATCGACAAGCGCGTCTGATCCACCTGCTGTCCCCATCCGGCCGGCCCTGTGCCGGCCGGGTGCTTTCGCCGCCGCATTGCCGGCACCCGGCCCGCCTCAAGCATTCCGCCAGCCCATGAATACCGATTACCGCAAGAACCTCCCCGGCAGCACGCTGGACTATTTCGATGCGCGCGCCGCCGTCGATGCGATCCAGCCCGGCGCCTACGCCACGCTGCCGTACACCTCGCGCGTGCTGGCCGAGAACCTGGTGCGCCGCTGCGATCCGGCCACGCTCGGCGACTCGCTGAAGCAGTTGATCGAGCGCCGCCGCGACCTCGATTTCCCATGGTTCCCCGCGCGCGTGGTCTGCCACGACATCCTCGGCCAGACCGCACTGGTTGACCTGGCCGGCCTGCGTGATGCGATCGCCGACAAGGGCGGTGACCCGGCCAAGGTCAATCCGGTGGTGCCGGTGCAGCTGATCGTCGACCACTCGCTGGCGGTGGAGTGCGGTGGTTTCGACCCGCAGGCGTTCGAGAAAAACCGTGCGATCGAGGATCGCCGCAACGAAGATCGTTTCCACTTCATCGACTGGACCAAGCAAGCGTTCCAGAACGTGGACGTGATTCCGCCGGGCAACGGCATCATGCACCAGATCAACCTGGAGAAGATGTCGCCGGTGGTCTACGTGCAGGACGGCGTGGCCTTCCCGGATACCTGCGTAGGCACCGACAGCCACACCCCGCACGTGGATGCGCTGGGCGTGATCGCAATCGGTGTGGGCGGCCTGGAAGCCGAGAACGTGATGCTCGGTCGTGCCTCGTGGATGCGGCTGCCGGACATCATCGGCGTCGAGCTGACCGGCAGGCCGCAGCCGGGCATCACCGCCACCGACGTGGTGCTGGCGCTGACCGAATTCCTGCGCAAGGAGCGCGTGGTCGGTGCGTACCTTGAATTCTTCGGCGAGGGGGCGGCGGCACTGACCATCGGTGACCGCGCCACCATCTCCAACATGTGCCCCGAATACGGCGCGACCGCCGCGATGTTCTACATCGACGGGCAGACCATCGATTACCTGCGCCTGACCGGCCGCGAGGAATCGCAGGTCGCGCTGGTGGAAAACTATGCGCGCACCACCGGGCTGTGGGCTGACGACCTGGCCACCGCACAGTACGAGCGCGTGCTGCGCTTCGACCTGTCCAGCGTGGTGCGCAACATGGCCGGCCCGTCCAACCCGCACAAGCGCGTGGCGACCGCCGAGCTGGCCGAGCGCGGCATCGCCGACGAGGCCAAGCTGGCAGCGGGCAAGGCCGAGCAGGCGCAGGGCCTGATGCCGGATGGCGCGGTGATCATCGCCGCCATCACCAGCTGCACCAACACCTCCAACCCGCGCAACGTGATCGCTGCCGGCCTGCTGGCACGCAAGGCCAATGAACGTGGCCTGCTGCGCAAGCCGTGGGTGAAGTCCTCGTTGGCGCCCGGCTCGAAGGCCGTGCAGCTGTACCTGGAAGAGGCAGGCCTGTTGCCGGACCTGGAAAAGCTGGGCTTCGGCATCGTTGCCTTCGCCTGCACCACCTGCAACGGCATGAGCGGCGCGCTCGATCCGGCCATCCAGCAGGAGATCATCGACCGGGACCTGTACGCCACGGCCGTGCTGTCGGGCAACCGCAACTTCGATGGCCGCATCCACCCGTATGCGAAGCAGGCGTTCCTGGCGTCGCCGCCGCTGGTGATCGCCTATGCCATCGCCGGCACCGTGCGCTTTGACATCGAGAAGGACGTGCTGGGCGTGGACGCCGACGGCAACGAGGTGCGCCTGAAGGACATCTGGCCGAGCGACGCCGAGATCGACGCCGTGGTCAAGGCATCGGTGAAGCCGGAGCAGTTCCGCCGCGTCTACAACCCGATGTTCAATGTGCGCGTGGAGCACGGCGCCGCGGTCAGCCCGCTGTACGACTGGCGCCCGCAGAGCACCTACATCCGCCGTCCGCCGTACTGGGAGGGCGCACTGGCCGGTGAGCGCACGCTGTCGGGCATGCGCGCGCTGGCGGTGCTGCCGGACAACATCACCACCGACCACCTGTCGCCGTCCAACGCGATCCTGGCCTCCAGTGCCGCCGGTGAATACCTGGCGAAAATGGGCCTGCCCGAAGAGGACTTCAATTCCTACGCGACCCACCGCGGCGACCACCTGACCGCGCAGCGCGCCACCTTCGCCAACCCGAAGCTGTTCAACGAGATGGTGCGCAACGACGACGGCAGCGTGAAGCAGGGTTCGCTGGCGCGCGTGGAGCCGGAAGGCAAGGTGATGCGCATGTGGGAAGCCATCGAGACCTACATGGAGCGCAAGCAGCCACTGATCATCATTGCCGGTGCCGACTACGGCCAGGGCAGCTCGCGTGACTGGGCCGCCAAGGGCGTGCGCCTGGCCGGCGTGGAAGCGATCGTGGCAGAAGGCTTCGAACGCATCCACCGCACCAACCTGATCGGCATGGGCGTGCTGCCGCTGGAGTTCAAGCCGGGCACCACCCGCCTGACCCTGGGCATCGATGGCACCGAGACCTTCGATGTGGTCGGCGAGCGCACCCCGCGCGCCGAGCTGACGCTGGTCATCCACCGCCGCGACGGCCAGGACGTGATCGTGCCGGTCACCTGCCGCCTGGACAGCGACGAGGAAGTGGCGATCTACGAAGCCGGTGGCGTGTTGCAGCGCTTCGCGCAGGACTTCCTGGAAGGCGCCAAGGCGGCGTGATACCGGCCTGAATGCCTGCCCCCGGAGGCTGGGGGCGGGCTTGTCCGACACCTGGGCAGGGCGCACACTGACTTGGCAAAAACTGCCAATGGAGAGTCTCATGGCCACCATGAACATTTCGCTGACCGACCCGCTCAAGCAGTTCGTGGACGAGGAAGTGCGTGAAGGCGGCTATTCCAGTACGTCGGACTACGTGCGTGACCTGATCCGCCAGCGCCAGCGCAGCAAGGCTGAAGAGCTGCTCAAGCAGTTGATAGCCGAGGGGCTGGCTTCTGGGCCTGGCGTCCCGGTGACGGCCGACACATTCGAGCGCATGCGTCGTGAACTGACCGAAAGGATGGAGCGTGAAGGCGATTGAATGGCGACCCAGGGCCGAAGCCGACGCAGCCGATGCCGCACTGTGGTTCGCACGGCAGGGTGGGCTGATACTGGGTCGGCGCTTTCTCGCCGAGTTGGA
This sequence comes from Stenotrophomonas sp. DDT-1, assembly GCF_001580555.1. NCBI lineage: Bacteria > Pseudomonadati > Pseudomonadota > Gammaproteobacteria > Lysobacterales > Lysobacteraceae > Stenotrophomonas > Stenotrophomonas sp. DDT-1. The sequence continues at coordinate 38,551 of NZ_LEKR01000010.1, read as the reverse complement.
GGCCACGCTTCAACGCATCGCGGTATTTCCAGGCTCGGGTTCCACCCGGCACGCCGACCTCGCAGCACAGCTACCGGTGCCGTTGCGGTTCATGCTGGTTCCGGGCGTCGAACGCTACCTCGTCTATTACCTCGATCTACCGGACCGCGTGGACATCATGCGCGTGTGGTGCGTTGATCGTGGTCTTGACGCACTGATGCAAGACATTTCCTGAAATTCAAACGCGTGGATTCGACCATGACCTTCCTCCCGCAACTCCGTATTCCCGCCACCTACATGCGTGGTGGCACCAGCAAGGGCGTGTTCTTCCGCCTGCAGGACCTGCCGGAAGCCGCGCAGGTGCCAGGTGCCGCACGCGATGCGCTGCTGATGCGCGTGATCGGCTCGCCCGATCCGTATGGCAAGCAGACCGACGGCATGGGCGGCGCCACCTCCAGCACCAGCAAGTGCGTGATCATTTCCACCGCCTCGGTGCCTGACCACGACGTGGACTACCTGTACGGCCAGGTCTCGATCGACACCGCCTTCGTCGACTGGAGCGGCAACTGCGGCAACCTCAGCACCGCGGTGGGTCCGTTCGCGATCGCCAATGGCCTGATCGATCCGTCCCGCGTGCCGCGCGATGGCCTGTGCACCGTGCGCATCTGGCAGGCCAACATCGGCAAGACCATCATCGCCCACGTGCCGATGCGCGACGGCGAAGTGCAGGAGACCGGTGATTTCGAGCTGGATGGCGTGACCTTCCCGGCCGCCGAGATCCAGCTGGAGTTCATCGATCCGTCCGATGACGGCGATGCGGGCGCGATGTTCCCGACCGGCAATCTGGTCGACACCCTGGACGTGCCGGGCGTGGGCAGTTTCGAGGTGACCATGATCACCGCCGGCATTCCGACCATCTTCCTCAATGCGACCGACCTGGGTTACACCGGCACCGAACTGCAGCCTGCGATCAACGAGGACAAGGGGGCGCTGGAGCGCTTCGAGAAGATCCGCGCCTACGGCGCCTTGCGCATGGGGCTGATCAAGAACCTGGAAGATGCGGCCACGCGCCAGCACACGCCGAAGGTGGCCTTCGTGGCACCGGCGCAGGATTACGTGTCGTCCAGTGGCAAGGCCATTCCGGCCTCGGCGATCGACCTGCATGCACGTGCGTTGTCGATGGGAAAGCTGCACCACGCGATGATGGGTACCGCTGCCGTGGCGATCGGTACCGCAGCAGCGATTCCGGGCACGCTGGTCAATCGCGCGGCCGGCGGTGGCGAACGTGAAGCGGTGACCTTCGGTCATCCCTCGGGCACGTTGCGCGTGGGCGCGCAGGCCGGTCTCGTTGACGGACAGTGGACGGTGACCAAGGCCATCATGAGCCGCAGCGCCCGTGTGCTGATGGAAGGCAAGGTGCGGGTGCCGGCCGAATAGTGCTCTGGTAGATGCCTACCGTGGTTGGCATGCAAGCGCCAACCAAGGTTGGCGACTGCCGGGACGCGCGGCCTGACCTGCTTTCCGGCGAGGAGATCGACGATGTCCGACAACCACACCCCATCCAACGAGCGTGCAGCGTGGGATGCGCTGCTGGTGGGCATCGTCGACTACGTGCGCGACGCGCGCATCGACTCACCCCTGGCGTTCCAGACCGCGCACCACTGCCTGCTCGACACGCTGGGCTGTGGCCTGGAAGCGCTGTCCTTCCCGGCCTGCAGCAAACTGCTTGGTCCACTGGTGCCGGGCATCAGCGTGGTCAACGGCGCGCGCGTTCCGGGTACGCACTATGTGCTGGACCCGGTGCAGGCCGCCTTCAACATCGGCGCGATGGTGCGCTGGTTGGATTTCAACGATACCTGGCTGGCGGCCGAATGGGGGCACCCTTCGGACAACCTGGGGGGCATCCTTGCCGTCTGCGATTGGCTGGGGCGCAACGCGCAGGCCCTGCGGCGCCCCCCGCCGACCGTGCGCGACGTGCTGCTGGCGATGATCAAGGCGCACGAGATCCAGGGCGTGCTGGCGCTGGAAAATTCCTTCAACCGGGTCGGGCTGGACCACGTAGTGCTGGTCAAAGTGGCCACCACCGCCGTGGTTGCGCAGCTGCTCGGCCTGGATCGCGAGCGCATGCTCAATGCGTTGTCGCTGGCCTGGGTCGATGGCCAGTCCCTGCGCACCTACCGGCACGCACCCAACACCGGCTCGCGCAAGAGCTGGGCAGCCGGCGACGCGACCAGCCGGGGCGTGCGCCTGGCGCTGATGGCGGCCAGTGGCGAGATGGGCTACCCCAGTGTGCTCAGCGCGCCGACCTGGGGCTTTGAAGCGGTGTCGATGCATGGCAAGGCACTGACGCTGGGGCGACCGCTGGGCAGCTACGTGATGGAGAACGTGCTGTTCAAGATCAGCTACCCGGCCGAGTTCCACGGCCAGACCGCGGTGGAGGCGGCCATCACGCTGCACCAGCAGTTGCGCGCGATGGGGCGGCGGGTCGAGGACATCGCGCATATCGCGATCCGGACCCAGGAGGCCTGCATCCGCATCATCGACAAGCAGGGCCCGCTGCATAACCCGGCCGACCGCGACCACTGCGTCCAGTACATGGTCGCCATCGCGCTGCTGCACGGGCGGCTGGTGGCCGAGGATTACGAGGACGACGTTGCAGCTGATCCGCGCATCGATGCCCTGCGGGCGAAGATGGCCTGCCATGAGGATCCGCAGCTCAGCGCCGACTACCTGGACCCGGGCAAGCGCAGCATCGCCAATGGCCTGGGCGTGCGCTTCAGCGACGGTACTGAGCTGCCCGAGGTACTGGTGGAGTACCCGCTCGGCCATGCCCGGCGCCGGGAGGAAGGCATTCCGCTGCTGATGGACAAGTTCCGCCGGCACCTGGCCCACCGCTTCCCGACAGTCCAGCAGCAGCGCATCCTGGCGGCATCACTGGACCCGGTAGCGCTGGCGGCAATGCCGGTGACCGACTACGTGGACCTGTACTTGCCGGGGTAGGGCCGCTCTGGTAGAGGCCAACCTTGGTTGGCATGTGGGGGGCGCCAACCAAGGTTGGCGGCTACCGGGTCCCGGGCGGAACCGGGTTTCCGACCGCCGGGGCGCCAACGCCTTGACGCGGCCTGCCTATAATGGCCACCTCGATCAAGGAGTGACGACATGAGCGGTCCGGCACGGCGGAAGCGGTGGGGATGGGCGGCGGCGGTACTGGCAGGAGGCCTGTTGCTGGGCCTGGCCGGCTGCCGCAACGACAGCGGGCAGCTGCCCAAGGCCAGTGGCGAGGCGATCACCACCAAGGCCGAGCAGGTGAAGGAATTCACCCTGCTGCGCGCCTACCCGGACCAGAAGAATGACGGCCTGTCGCTGGCGCTGGAGTTCTCGCGCCCGCTGGTCGGCACCCAGGATTTCGACACGCTGGTGCGCTTCGAGGAGAAGGTCGGCACCGAAGACAGCAGCTGGACGCTGTCCGATGACGGCCTGACCCTGCGCTACCCGTTCGTCGAGGCCGGCAAGGAGTTCAGCCTGGTGGTCTCGCCGGATCTGCTGGCCGCCGATGGCAGCCGCCTGGGCAAGGAACTGAAGCAGAAGGTGTTCAGCGGCGAGCTGAAGCCGGTGGTTGGCTTCGCCTCGCAGGGCAGCGTGCTGCCTGCCAAGGACAGCCGTGGCCTGCCGGTGGTCTCGGTGAACGTGCCGGAAGTCGACGTCGAATTCCTGCGCGTGCGCGAGAAGGATCTTCCGACCTTCTTCAGCCAGTACCAGCGCGGCGGCCGCCGTGGCAGCTGGGAGCTGAGCAGCGACTACGAGCGCAGCCCGATCAACAAGCTGGCCGAGCCGGTGTACGTCAACCGTTTCATCCTGGGGGGCAAGAAGAACGAGCGGGTGCTGACCTACCTGCCGACCCAGGACATCAAGGAACTGCAGGAGCCGGGCCTGTACTTCGCCCTGCTCAAGCGCACCGGTGACTACGAGGGCGAGTTCGATACCGCGTTCTTCTCGGTCAGCGACATCGGCCTGCATACCCGCGCCTACAAGGACAAGCTGTTCGTGCACACCGCCGGCCTCAAGGACGGCGCGCCGCTGAAGGGCATCGACCTGCGCGTGCTCGACGCCAAGGGCGAGGTGGTGCTGAAGGGCAGCACCGACGGCAACGGCAATGCGCTGCTGAACTACACCCTGGATGCCACCCACGTGCTGGTCGCCAGCAGTGGCAAGGACACCAGCTTCCTACCGTTCAACCAGCCGGCGCTGGACCTGAGCGAGTTCGCCGTGGCCGGCCGCGACAACGCGTGGTTCGATGTCTATGCCTGGTCCGGGCGCGACCTGTACCGCCCGGGCGAGACCGTGCGCCTGTCCGCGTTGCTGCGCGACAACGACGGCAAGCCGGTCAAGGCGCAACCGGTGTTCCTGCGGCTGAAGCAGCCCGACGGCAAGACCTTCCGCGAGACCCGCCTGCAGCCAGGCGACCAGGGCTACATCAATTTCGAGCAGGTGATCCCCGCCGAGGCGCCGACCGGCCGCTGGCAGCTCGAGTTCCGCACCGACCCGGCCAGCAAGGAAGCGATCCAGGGCATGACCCTGCGCATCGAGGAGTTCCTGCCCGAACGCATGAAGCTGGACCTGGACAGCGCGCAGAAGACGCTGAAGCCGGGTGAGGACCTGCGCCTGCAGGCCAATGGCGCCTACCTGTATGGCGCACCGGCCGATGGCAACCGCTTCACCGCACGCATGGCGGTGGCCGCCGAACAGAAGCCGGTGGACGGCCTGCCGGGCTATTTCTTCGGTGACCCGACCCTGCAGCTGCCGCGCGAGGCCAAGGACGTGATCGACACCACGCTGCCGGCCAATGGCCAGCTGCGCGAGGATGTGGCGTTGCCGGAAGAGGCCGCCAAGGCCAAGGCGCCGATCGCCGTGGTGCTGTCCGGCAGCCTGTATGAAACCGGCGGCCGCACAGTCACCCGCACCCTGAAGCGGGTAATGTGGCCCGCCAATGCGCTGGTCGGCGTGCGGCCGCTGTTCAACCCGGACGATGGCGCCGATTCCAACGGCAACGCGCGCTTCGAGCTGATGCGCGTGGATGCCGCTGGTACGCCACAGCCGGCCAAGGGCCTGAAGATCACCCTGGTGCGCGAGCTGCGCGACTACCACTGGACCTTCAACGACAACCGCTGGGATTACGATTTCACCCGCCGTTTCGAGAACAAGGAAACCCGAACCGTCGATGCCGGCAACAGCGCGGTCGCCTTTGATTTCCCGGTGGAGTGGGGCGAGTACCGGGTGGACGTGTTCGATCCGTCCACCGGCCTGACCAGCCGCTACCCGTTCCGTGCCGGCTGGAGCTGGGGCGATGACAACCGTGGCCTGGATGCACGCCCGGACAAGGTCAAGCTGGGCCTGGACAAGACCGGTTACAAGGCCGGTGACACCCTGGAGGTGACGGTGACCCCGCCGCACGCCGGCAAGGGCATCCTGATGGTCGAGACCGACCGCATGCTGTACGTGCAGGACATCGAGGCCAAGCCGGGGTCGACCTTCAAGATTCCGGTCACCGCCGACTGGGAACGCCACGACGTCTACATCACTGCGCTGGTGTTCCGTGGCGGCAGTGCGCCGAGCAAGATCACCCCGGCCCGTGCCGTGGGCGTGGTGCATGTGCCGATGGACCGCAAGGGCCGCACAGTGGCCGTCGGCCTGGTCGCGCCCAAGCAGATGCGGCCCGAGCAGGACCTGCCGGTAACCGTCAGTGCGCCGCAGCTGGCCGGCAAGACCGCGCACGTCACCGTTTCGGCGGTGGACGTGGGCATCCTCAACATCACCCGTTTCCCGGTGCCCGATGCCGGTGCACACTTCTTTGCCCAGCGTCGCCTCGGTATCGATGCCTACGACATCTACAGCCGGGTGATCGAGAGCTTCGATGGTGGCAGCGGCAAGCTGAAGTTCGGCGGCGACATGGCGCTGCAGGCATTGCCGCAGGCCAAGCGCCCGACCGCGCGCGTGCAGACCGTGGACCTGTTCTCCGGCCCGGTACAGCTCGATGCCAAGGGCAATGCCCGCATCCGCCTGAAAGTGCCGGACTTCAACGGCACCCTGCGCGTGTCGGCGCTGGTCTACAGCGATGACCAGTACGGCAAGCGCGACGTGGAAACCATAGTGCGCGCACCGATCCTGGCCGAAGCCAGCATGCCGCGCGTGCTGGCCCCGGGCGACCGCAGCACCGTGACCCTGGACGTGCAGAACTTCACCGGCAAGCCGGGCCAGTTCAACGTGAAGGTGGAAACCGAGGGCCCGTTGAACCTGGGCGAGGGCAGCCGCAGCGTGCAGTTGAATGCCGACGCCAAGACCACGCTGAGCTTCCCATTGTCGGCACGCGAAGGCCACAGCGTGGCCAAGGTGCGGGTGCGGGTGGACGGCAACGGCTTCAAGGCCGATCGCCGCTACGACCTGCCGGTGCGTGCGGCGTGGCCGCAGGTGCTGCGTTCGCAGGTGCGTACGCTCGATCCACTGGCGGCGGTCAGCCTCGACAACAGCCTGACCGATGGCCTGATGTCCGAGTCGGTCAATGCCCGCCTGCTGGTCAGCCCGCTGCCGCCGATTCCGTTCGCCAGTGCACTGCAGGGCGCGCTGAACTATCCATATGGCTGTGCCGAGCAGACCACCAGCAAGGGTTACGCCGCGCTGATCCTGGACCAGGCGACGTCGTCGATGCTCGGTGCCGACGGCCTGGATGCCAAGACCCGTCGCGAGCGCATGGAAGGTGCGTTCGGTCGCCTGGCGTCGATGCAGGTGGCCAACGGCAACTTCTCGATGTGGGGTGACGACGGCTACGTGAACCCGTGGCTGACGCCGTACATCACCGAGTTCCTGCTCGATGCCAAGGACGCCGGTTTTGCGGTGCCTGACAACGTGCTGCAGAAGGCGCTCAACCGCCTGAGCGAGGATCTGCTGTCCGGCGGCAATCAGTTCTACGGCCAGGATGACCGCGAGAAGCTGAAGTTCGCCAACCAGGCCTATTCGGGCTACGTGCTGGCCCGGGTCAACCGTGCGCCGCTGGGTACCCTGCGCACGCTGTACGACAACGAGCGCAGCAAGGCGGTGGGCGGCCTGTCGCTGGTCCACCTGGGCGTGGCGCTGTCACTGCAGGGCGATGCCAAGCGTGGCCAGGCCGCGCTGGCGGCGGCCTTCGCCAAGTCCAGCAGCGAGCGCCCGTCGTACTTCGGCGACTACGGCAGCGCGATCCGCGATGACGCGCTGATGATCGCGCTGACCCACGAGAACAAGTTGGCCAAGCCGGCCTGGGACGCGCGCGCGGTCGACCTCGGTCGTGGCCTGGATGCGCGCCGCAATGCCGGCTGGATGTGGCTGAGCACGCAGGAGCAGGTGGCGATTGCCCGCCTCGGCAAGGCGCTCGCCGCCAACCAGAAGGCGCTGGTAGCCGGTGAGCTGGTGATCGGTGGCACCACCGAAGCGATCGGCGAGCGCAAGCTGTTCGGACGCAACTTCAGCGCCAGCGAGCTGGCCAGTGGCGTGCGCTTCACCCCGCAGGGGCAACCGCCGATGTTCGCCAGCATCGACGTGGCCGGTATCCCGCGCAGTGCACCGGCACCGGACAACAGCGTAGTGGGTATTGAACGCAGTTACTTCGGTACCGATGGCAAGCCGTGGTCGCCGCGCCCGCTGAAGGAAGGCGAAGCGCTGATCGTGCGCGTCACCGTTACCGCCGACACCACGATGCCCGATGCACTGCTGACCGACCTGCTGCCGGCGGGCCTGGAGATCGAGAACTTCAACCTGGGCGATGCCAAGCAGTGGGCCGACGTGGTGGTCGATGGCATCACCATCAGCGACCGGGGTGAGGCCGCCGATACCAAGCACGAGGAGTTCCGCGACGACCGCTACGTGGCTGCGCTGAAGCTCTCGCGTGGCAGCAAGGCCAACGTGTTCTACCTGGTGCGCGCGGTGACCCCGGGTACCTACTCGGTGCCGCCGCCGCTGGTGGAGGACATGTACCGGCCGCAGCTACGCGGTGTCGGCCGCAGCAACCCGACCACGATCACGGTGGTACAGCCGTGACCGCGCGGACGGGCCGCGACGGCGCGGCCCGTCCTGCTGGCAACCCGCAATGAAGAACACGATGACGACCCGGCTGGCGACCCTGCGCCGCCGGTGGCGGCCGCTGTGGCCGTGGCTGCGCTGGGGCATGGCCGCTGCGCTGGCGCTGCTGCTGGTGCTGGATTTCGCCTTCCCGCCGCCGCTGCCGAAGCAGCGTGATACCAGCACACTGGTGGTGGCTGCCGACGGCACGCCATTGCGCGCGTTTGCCGATGCCGAGGGCGTGTGGCGCTATCCGGCCTCGATCGACAGCGTCTCACCGCTGTACCTGCAGGCGTTGCTGACCTATGAAGACCGCTGGTTCTGGCGCCATCCGGGCATCAACCCGCTGGCGATCCTGCGGGCCAGCGGCCAGCTGCTGCGCGGCGGCCGCATCGTGTCCGGTGGCTCGACCCTGACCATGCAGGTCGCGCGCATTCTCGATCCGCACTCACGCACCCCGTGGGGCAAGCTGAAGCAGATGCTGCGTGCGGTGCAGCTTGAGGTGCACCTGAGCAAGCAGCAGATCCTGGCCCTGTACCTGGAGCGTGCACCCTACGGCGGCACCATCGAAGGCGTGGAAGCGGCCAGCTGGGCCTATCTGGGCAAGCCGGCGGCGCAGCTGTCGCATGCCGAGGCTGCGCTGCTGGCGGTGCTGCCACAGGCGCCCAGCCGGCTGCGCCCGGACCGCCATCCGGAAGCTGCGCAGAAGGCGCGCGACAAGGTGCTGTCACGCATGGCCGAACTGGGCGCGTGGACACCGGAAGAAGTGGAGGATGCGCGCGTCGAGAATGTCGTGGCGCGTTCGCTGCGCCCTCCCTTGCACGCCGCGCTGCTGGCGCAGCGCCTGCACTCGGCGCATCCGGGCCAGGCACGCATCCAGAGCAGCATCGACATCGGCCTGCAGCGCACGCTGGAAGAGCGCGTGGCCAGCTATTTCTCGACGCTGCCCGAGCGTACCTCCGCGGCCCTGCTGGTGGTCGACAACCGGACCCTGCAGGCACGCGCCTATGTCGGCACATTGTCCTTCGGTGACCGCCAGCGGCTGGGTCACGTGGACATGGTGCAGGCCTGGCGTTCGCCAGGCTCCACGCTCAAGCCGTTCCTGTACGCGATGGCGCTGGACGATGGCCTGATCCATTCGGAAAGCCTGCTGGTCGATGCACCGCAGAGTTTCGGCAGCTACCGCCCCGGCAACTTCGACATGGCCTTCAATGGGCCCATCGGTGCCTCCAGCGCATTGCGGCTGTCGCTCAACGTACCGTCGGTGGACCTGCTGCAGCGGGTCGGCGCGGCGCGCTTCGCTGCCCGCCTGTCGCACGCCGGGATCCAGCTGCGCTTCCCGCCGGGCAGTACGCCCAACTTGTCGCTGATCCTGGGCGGCACCGGCGCGCGCCTGGAAGACCTGGTCGGCGCGTTCGCCGCGCTCAACCGGAGCGGTATCGCCGGCCGCGTGCGTTATACCGACGACGAGCCCATGATCGAGCGGCGCCTGGCCTCGCCGGGCGCCAGCTGGATCGTGCGCGAGATGCTCGAATCAAACCCGCGCCCGGGATACAGCGCCGGGACGTTCGATGTCGGTGGCCGCCCGCGCGTGGCGTGGAAGACCGGCACCAGTTACGGGTACCGCGATGCGTGGGCGATCGGCAGTACCCGCCACTACACGGTGGGCGTGTGGGTGGGCCGGCCGGACGGTACTCCGTTGCCGGGCCAGTACGGCGCGGTCACCGCGCTGCCGCTGATGTTCGAAGTGGTGGACAGCCTGCCGCGCCAGCGTGGTGATTCGGCGGCCGCGCCGATGCCGGCCAGTGTCAGCCAGGAAGACATCTGCTGGCCCACTGGCGAACGTGCCGAGGGACTGCCGGCTGCACTGTGCCAGCGCAGGATGCCAGCCTACCTGCTCGATGGCGTCGCACCGCCGACCTTCCCGGAGCGCGAGGCGCGGCGCTGGCAGCCGGGGCGTCAACGTTACCTGGCCGATGCGCGGACCGGTCTGCGTGTCTCCGCTGATTGCCGTTTGCCGCATGAGGAAGTCGCGCGTGAGATCGCGCGCTGGCCGGCGCTGTTGTCGCCGTGGCTGCCCAAGGCCACGCGCGACGCCTCGCAGCTGCCGGCGCTGTCGCCGGACTGCCGTGATGATGGCCGGGAGGCCAGCGTCGCGCTGCACATCGATGGCCTCAATGATGGCGCCGCACTGGCGCGTGCCCCCAACGCCGAACATGGCGTACGCCTGCAGCTGCGCGCGCTGGGCAGCGAGCAGGCGGTGGACTGGTTGCTGGACGGCCGCTGGATCGCGCAGACCCACGGCGCGCAGTTGATGCAGCGCGAGTTCGCCGATCCCGGGGCGCATACCCTGACCGCCTTGGCCGCGGACGGCGCGTGGACCCAGGTACGGTTCAACGTGCTGCGGTAGGTGCCGACCTTGGTCGCCGCTTTCCGTATATTTGCGACGCTGTTGTAGAGCCGAGCCCATGCTCGGCTGCTCTTGCGACGTGCGTGGTGCAGTCAGCCGAGCATGGGCTCGGCTCTACAACGCGGCAGATGGCAGCGAGCGTGTGGCGTAACCGCTATTCTCCGATCCACCCATCCAGCAGATCGGCGAACTCGTCGGCGTGTTCCTCTTCCTGCGCCAGGATCTCTTCGAGGATGCGCTTGGTGGTGGTATCGCGGTCGCCGATGAAGTTGATCATCTCGCGGTAGCTGTCGATGGCGATGCGTTCGGCCACCAGGTTCTCGCGGACCATGTCGCGCAGGTCGCTGCCTTCCTTGTATTCGGCATGCGAGCGCGCGGTCAGCGTATCCGGGTTGAAGTCGGGCTCGCCGCCGAGCTGCACGATGCGCTCGGCCAGCTTGCCGGCATGCGCCTGTTCCTGCTGTGCATGTTCAAGGAACTCGGCTTTCACCGCGTCGGCCAGCATGCCCTTGGCCATGAAGTAGTGCCGGTAGTAGCGCAACACGCACACGTACTCGGTGGCCAGTGCGTCGTTGAGTAGCTTGATCACCACCTTGCGGTCGGCGCTGTAGCTGTCGGTGATCGCACCATCCTCGATGTTGCGCCGGGCGCGCTCGCGCAGCGCCGTGCGCTCGCTGATGCCGGGAATCTGCGCGGCGGGCTTGGGGGCTTTGGCTGGCTTGCTGGACATGGCTGGCCGTTTCCTCTTGCGGTGGGAGATCAGGTGGGCAGGTGCTCCAGCACGTAGTCGGCCGAAGACACTTCGAATTGACCGGGCTGTTCAACCCAGGCGGCGCGGACCACGCCGTCGACCACGTACAGGGCGAAACGGCGCGCGCGGATGCCCATGCCCGAGGCACTGGCGTCGAGCTCCAGGCCGAGCGCGCGGGTCAGTTCGGCATTGCCGTCGGACAGCATCAGCAGGCCGTCGGGCACGTGCTGATCGGCGGCCCAGGCCTTCATCACGAACGGGTCGTTGACGGCCATGCAGTAGACATCGATGCCGCGCTGGCGGAAGGCCTCGAATTTCTCGACGTAGCCGGGCAGGTGGCGGGCCGAGCACGTCGGCGTGAACGCGCCGGGCACGGCGAACAGCACCACCTTGCGCGCGTCGAACAGCGAATGCGTATCAAGCGTTTCAATGCCCTCGCGGATGCGCTTGAGGGTCACTTCCGGAATGCGGTCGCCGACATGGATGGTCATGGGGGAACTCCTTGCTGGGGCAGCGTAGTGGGCCGGATGGGACAGGGACGTCAAGACATTGGAAAACCGGCGTGCAGGCCCCATCTTCAGGCTTTGCGGAGCGGGCTTCCAGCCATAGCCTGGGGCAGGGCGATGGCAACCGCATTGCGCAGGATCAGTCGGCCTCACTGGCGCCGCACGAGGGGCGGCGGAGCATCGCCGGCGCGTAGAATGAACCCGGGGCGGCGCCACCGGCGCGGCCGAAGCAGATCGAGGTAGCTGGATGGAATTCAAGGATTACTACGCCACCCTGGGGGTGGAACCGAGCGCGGGCGAGGCGGAGATCAAGACCGCCTACCGGCGGCTGGCACGCAAGTACCACCCGGACGTCAGCAAGGAAGCCGGGGCGGAGGACAAGTTCAAGGCGGTCAACGAGGCCTACGAGGCGCTGCGCGATCCGGAAAAGCGCGCGGCCTACGACCAGCTGCGCGCGCAGGGCTATCGCCCGGGCGAGGAGTTCAACGTGCCGCCGAACTACGGCGGCGCCGGTGGTTTCAACTTCGAGGAAGTGTTCGGGGGTGGTGGCGCCAACGGCGGCTTCAGCGACTTCTTCGAAAGCCTGTTCGCGCGCCAGCGCGGCGGTGCCGGTCCTGGCCCGGGGTTCAGCAGCCAGGGCCATGCCCCCAACCGCGACACCCGTGCCAAGCTGTCGGTACCGTTGGAAGCAGCCTACAGCGGCGACAGCCTGCGCATCACCGTCAACGGCAAGCAGCTGGACGTGCGCGTGCCCAAGGGCATCCGTCCGGGCCAGGTGATCCGCCTGGCGGGGCAGGGCAACCATGGCGGCAACCTGCTGCTGGAAGTGGAGTACGCCGCACACCCGCAGTTCGAGGTCGATGGCCGCAACATCCTCTACACCTTGCCGGTCACGCCGTGGCAGGCCGCGCTGGGCACCAGCATCAGCGTGCCGACCCTGGGCGGCGCGGTGGAACTGAAGATCCCGGCCGATTCGGATGCCGGGCGCAAGCTGCGCCTGCGCGGGCGGGGCCTGCCGGGCAATCCGGAGGGCGACCAGATCGTCGAGATCGAGATCGTGGCCCCGGCCGCGACCGACGAGGCGCAGAAGAAGGCCTACCGGAACCTGGCCAAGGCGTTTGGCGAGACGATCTGAGACGCCTTCCGGTAGTGCCGGCCGCTGGCCGGCTGAGGTTTGATTGCCGGCCAGCGGCCGGCACTACCGCGCACGGCTCAGCCCTGCCCGGCGAACACGCGCTCCAGCACTTCGGACAGCTCGTCTTCCGAGAACGGCTTGGTGATGTAGGCCTTGGCGCCCTGGCGCATGCCCCACATGCGATCGGTGTCCTGGTCCTTGGTGGTCACCAGGATCACCGGGATATGTCGGGTCGCCTCGTCGCGGGCGAGGGTGCGGGTGGCCTGGAAGCCGTTGAGATTGGGCATCACCACGTCCATCAGGACCAGGTCGGGCAGCTCGGCCTTGGCGGTTTCGACCCCGGCCGCGCCATCGGTGGCGGTCAGGATCTGGTGCCCGAGCTTCTCGACGATGCGCTGTATGCCCAACAGCTGCGACGGTGAGTCGTCGACGATCAGAATGCGTGCCATGTTGTTCCCCATGTAATGCCCGCAGTGTAGTGCGGGCTCATTACCGGCGGGAGGGGCGCATCTGCCGTCCGTCGCCTGCCTGCGACGTTCAGTCGATCCGCACCACGGTGCGGCCCAGCGATCCGCCCGCCAGCATCCGCTCGAACACGGCCGGCAGGCCATCGAGGCCGACCTCCGCGGTACAGATGCGGTCCAGGTGCTGCGGTTTCCATTCGTTGCCCAGTCGCGCCCAGACGTCCTCGCGCAGCCCGCGTGGCGCATTGGCCGAAGACACGCCCAGCAGCGACACACCACGCAGGATGAACGGCATCACCGTCATGTCCAGGGTCGGGCTGGCCGCCAGGCCGGCACTGACCACGCTGCCGTAGGGCGTGGTCTGCGCCAGCAGGCTGGCGAGCATGGCGCCGCCGGCATTGTCCAGGCCCCCGCCGAAGCGCGCGGTCTGCAACGGGCCGGTATCGGCCAAGGCCTCGCGTGGCAGAACCTCGCTGGCGCCGATGTCGCGCAGGAAGCGGGCCTGCTCCGGCTTGCCGCTGACGGCGTGCACGGTATAGCCGGCGCGGCTGAAGATCGACAGTGCCAGCGCACCGACACCGCCGCTGGCGCCGGTGACCGCCAGCGGTCCAAGCTCCGGGCTCTGCCGGTTGTCCTGCATGCGCAGCAGCGCCAACGCCGCGGTGAAGCCGGCGGTGCCCAGCACCATCGCCTCGCGTGGGCTCAGCCCGGCCGGCTGGGCGATCACCGCACGCGACTCCAGCCGCACATACTGGCTGTAGCCGCCGTCGCGGGTCTCGCTGAGGCCGCAGCCGGTGGCCAGCACCGCGTCGCCTTCACGCCATTCCGGATCGGTGCTGGCGACCACGGTGCCGGCTACGTCGATGCCCCCCACCAGCGGGAAGCGGCGCAGGATCTTTCCCTTGCCGGTGCCGGCCAGGGCGTCCTTGTAGTTGACCGAGGACCAGCTGGCGCGGATCAGAACCTGGCCGGGGCTGAGGTCTTCGACCTTGAGCTGGGCCAGGCCGCTGCGGTAACCGGCGTCGTCGTTTTCGATGCGGAAGGCGGTGAACGGGGTGGTGGGGGCCATCGGCATTGCCTGACTTCGAGGAAAACGCCACCTTACCCCGTTGCCCCCCTTTCGATCCTGCCAATCCGCCCCATCTTGTATGATCAGTAATGGTTTCACGGCTGGCGCCGCGGGAAGGGCCCGCGCCGCAGCCCACATCTTGATGGAGCGTGCATGGCCTGGAATACACCCGGCGGCAACAAGGGCGGACAAGGCCCCGAGGACAATCGACGCGGGCCGTTCGGGTCGCGCGGCGGTGGCAATGGTGGTGGCTGGGGCGGATTGCCCGGGCCGCTGAAGGACCTGTTCGACGGCGGCATCGTGCGTTGGGTGGTGGCGGCCGTTGTGCTGCTGGTGCTGTTCTCCAGCTTCCAGCTGATCGGTGAACAGCAGCGTGGCGTGGTCCTGCGCTTCGGCCAGTTCTCGCGCATCCTGCAGCCCGGCCCGAACTTCAAGCTGCCGTGGCCGATCGAATCGGTCACCAAGGTCAACGCCACCGAGATCAAGACGTTCTCGATCCAGGTGCCGGTGCTGACCCGGGACGAGAACATCGTCAACGTCTCGCTGAACGTCCAGTACCGCATCGATGACCCGCAGCAGTACCTGTTCGGCACTGTCGATGCGGACCAGGTGCTGGAGCAGTCGGCGCAGAGCGCGGTGCGCGAGGAAGTCGGCCGTGCCGACCTCAACGCTGTACTGAACAATCGTGGCCCGCTGGCCGTGGCTGCCGAGGAGCGCCTGCAGGCGCTGCTGAAGGCGTTCAAGACCGGCCTGACCGTGACCGGCCTGACCCTGCAGGACGCCCGTCCGCCGGAAGAAGTGAAGCCGGCCTTCGACGAAGTCAACGGTGCCCAGCAGGTCAAGGAACGCCTGATCAACGAAGCCCAGGCCTACGCTGCCAAGGTCGTGCCGGAAGCCCGAGGCCAGGCCTCGCGCGCCCGTACCACCGCCGAAGGCTACAAGCAGGCCGCGGTGTCCAAGGCCGAGGGTGACGCGCAGCGCTTCAGCCTGTTGCAGGCCCAGTACAAGGACGCCCCGGAAGTGACCCGCAAGCGCCTGTGGCTGGAAACCGTGCAGCAGGTGCTGAGCGAGAACCGCAAGGTGATCGGCGGCGATGGCCGCCAGCTGATCTACGTGCCGATGACCGGCGATACCCGTCCCACCACCTCGGCCCCGGCCGCAGTGGCGAACCCGGACGTGGTGATGCCATCGCTGCCGGGTGCAGCGGTGGAAGCTTCCCGTGATCCGGGCCGGCCGGTGGGCCGCCCGACCGGGCGACCGAGCGGCCGTGAGGAGGGCAGCCGATGAAGAGTCCTATCTGGATCGCCGTGATCGTGGCGGTGGTGCTGGGCCTGCTCGGCTCGGTGTACGTGGTCCGTGAGGACCAGACCGCCATGGTGCTGAACCTGGGCAAGGTGGTGCGTTCGGACATCAAGCCGGGCCTGCACTTCAAGGTGCCGGTGGTGGAAACGGTGAAGGTCTTCGACCGCCGCTTCCAGGTGCTCGACACCGCGCCTGCGCGCTACTTCACCGCCGAGCAGAAGGACGTCAGCGTCGACTTCTTCGCCATCGGCTACATCTCCAACGTAGGTGACTACTTCCGTGCCACCGGCGGCGACCCGCGTGTGGCCAACGCCCGCCTGGCGCCGATCATCACCGACTCGCTGCGCAACCAGATCAACTCGCGCACCCTGCAGCAGCTGGTGTCCGGCGACCGCAGCGAGCTGATCGCCGAGCAGCTGAAGGGGATCAACGAGGCGGTGGCCGGCCTCGGCATGCAGATGATCGACCTGCGCATCAAGCAGGTGGACCTGCCGACCGACAGCCAGGTGATCAACGATGTGTACGAGCGCATGCGCGCCCAGCGCAAGCAGGAAGCGGCCAAGCTGCGTGCAGAGGGCGAGGAGCAGTCGCTGACCATCCGTGCCCAGGCCGACCGCGACAGCACCGTGCTGATCGCCGAGGCCGAGCGTGATGCACAGCGCCTGCGCGGTGAAGGCGATGCCGAGGCGGCCCGCATCTACGGCAAGGCCGGCTCGGCTGATCCGTCGTTCTACGCCTTCTACCGCAGCCTGGAGGCCTACCGTGGCTCCATGACCGACGGCAATGGCGTGATCGTGCTCGACAAGAACGACCCGTTCCTGCAGTACCTGAAGAACGACCGCTGAGGTCGCAGGGCACTACCCCACGGGGCCCGGCCAGACGCCGGGCCCCGTGCTTTTTCCGGAGTCCCCCATGAAAGATCTGTTCGCCGCCGTCTGCCTGGTCGCGGTGCTGGAAGGCCTGTTCCTGTTCGTGGCGCCGTTCGCCTGGAAGCGCATGGCCGAACGCCTGCTGGACCTGCCCAGCCCGGCCCTGCGCAGCTTCGGCGGGCTGGTGCTGCTGGCCGGCCTGAGCCTGCTGTGGTGGGCGCGGCACTGACCCCGCCCTGTAGCGTCCGAGCCCATGCTCGGGCGGCGCCGCGCAGCGGCGGGAAGGCAGCCGAGCATGGGCTCGGTTCTACATGAGACGCCGGCCTGACCGGCCGGTGAAGCCGCCGGTCGGAAAGGTGGCACCGGACCCCGGAAACCCGGATAATGCACAAAAGCCGGACGGGCCTCCCCGTTCGGCTTTTTCCGTGTCTGGGCCTTCCATCGCCGGCTGCTCCCCGTTTGGAGCCGCCCTCCAGGTGCTGGCCAGCCCCGCCACGGTTTACCCGTCCGCGGCCCCGATGGCCGCAACAAACCGAGGAGCCCGTCATGGGTCAGTCTGTCGTAGTGTTGGGTGCCCAGTGGGGCGATGAAGGCAAGGGCAAGATCGTCGATCTGCTCACTGAGGAAATCGGCGCTGTCGTGCGCTTCCAGGGCGGCCACAACGCCGGCCACACCCTGGTCATCAACGGCAAGAAGACCGTCCTGCACCTGATCCCGTCGGGCATCCTGCGTGACGACGCGCTGTGCCTGATCGGCAACGGCGTGGTGATCTCGCCGGCCGCGCTGCAGAAGGAAATCGCCGAGCTGGAAGCCTCCGGCGTGGAAGTGCGTTCGCGCCTGAAGATCTCCCCGGCCGCGCCGCTGATCATGCCGTACCACATCGCCCTGGACCAGGCGCGCGAGCGCGCTGCCGGTGGCAAGGCGATCGGCACCACCGGTCGTGGCATCGGCCCGGCCTACGAAGACAAGGTGGCGCGCCGCGGCATCCGCATCGCCGACCTGCATTACCCGAAGCAGCTGGAAGAACTGCTGCGCACCGCGCTGGATTACCACAACTTCGTGCTGACCAAGTATCTGAACACCGATGCGGTCGACTTCCAGAAGACCTTCGACGAAGCGCTGGCGTTCGGCGAATACGTGCAGCCGATGAAGTCCGACGTGGCCGGCATCCTGCACGACCTGCGCAAGCAGGGTAAGCGCGTGCTGTTCGAAGGCGCGCAGGGTGCGCTGCTGGACATCGACCACGGTACCTACCCGTATGTCACCAGCTCCAACACCACCGTCGGTGGTGCGCTGGCCGGTTCCGGCGTCGGCGCCGATTCGATCGACTACGTGCTGGGCATCGCCAAGGCCTACGCCACCCGCGTCGGCGGCGGCCCGTTCCCGACCGAACTGGACGACGAAGTCGGCCAGGGCATCCGTGACCGCGGCGCCGAATACGGCGCATCGACCGGCCGCCCGCGTCGCTGCGGCTGGATGGACATCGTCGCGCTGAAGCGCGCGGTGGCCATCAACGGCATCAGCGGCCTGTGCATCACCAAGCTGGACGTGCTGGACGGCATGGAAAAGCTGAAGGTCTGCATCGCCTACGAATACAACGGCAAGCGCACCGAGTACGCGCCGCTGGACGCACAGGGCTGGGAAGAATGCACTCCGGTGTACCTGGAGTTCCCGGGCTGGAGCGAGAACACCCACGGCATCACCCAGTGGGACGACCTGCCGCCGGCCGCACGCGCCTACCTGCGTTCGCTGGAAGAGCTGGCCGGCTGCCCGATCAGCATCGTCTCCACCGGCCCGGACCGCGACCACACCATGGTCCTGCAGGATCCGTTTGCCTGAGTGCGTGACCGGTAGCGCTGGGCCATGCCTGGCGTCGCAGAAGGAAGAAGCCCCGCGAACGCGGGGCTTTTTCGTTACTGTGTCGCCAGTGCCGGCGAGGAAGCGAAGCGATGACCAGGATGTCAGCGTGAAAGGCGAGACCGTGGTGCGGGTCACCCTGTGGGTGTTGTGGAGCCTGTGGGTCATCGCCTGCGCGGTTCTGGCGCTCGGCGCCATCGCCAACCATCTGGCCTCGCGTACCCAGACCCTGCCGCTGCTGCTCAGCCCCGGCGCGACGGCCGAGGTGACGGTCTACCGCTTCATTGATGACCAACTGCGGCTGCGACTGCGGTATGCCGCAGACGGTACTGAGGCTGACCCTGAAGTGCTGCTGCGCATCGACACTCCCACCGATCATGGGGACTTCCGCGCAGGAGAGCGTTCGGGAGTGGCCGGGCAGGGTATCAACCGCAGGCTGGCATCGGTTGAGTCCAGCGGGCTCATGGCGTCCTACTTTGGATATGGCCGCGGTGATGCATTGCCACGCGGACGCTCATGGCTGCGGGTAACCGTACTGGAGGTGGACCCGGCGCTGGCGGGCAGGGCGGCCGTGATCGAATTGCAGCCCCCGCTGGACCTGCTGAAGCTGACCGACCTGGATTACGTCTGGCTGTGGCCGTTCTTTTTCTGGAAGGTGGCGGCACTGTTCCTGCTGATTCCCGGGGGTGCGTTGGCGGTGTTCACGTTCACCTTGCGGCGCTGGCAGCGCCGGGCGTCGAAGCAGCCGATTTCAGCAGCGGATACGGATTGATCGACTCTCCCTTCCACCACTGCTTCTCTGGCCCCAGCACATGCACCTCGAAATGCAGGTGCGGGGCATGGGCGCTGGCGTTGCCAGTGCTGCCGACGTAGCCGATCACCTCCCCGCGCTTGATCACCTGCTTCTCGGCCAGGCCATCGGCGTAGCGTTGCAGGTGCGCGTAGTAGTAGCACCAGCGTCCGCTGGGCTCGAACTGGTAGATCGTCAGCCCGCCGCGCTCACTGTCGAACAGTTTCTCCACCGTGCCATCGGCCGCCGCCAGCACCGGCGTACCGGCATCGGCCATGATGTCGATGGCATCGTGTACGCGGCCCTCGCTGCGTGCATCGGTGAAGGTATCGCGCAGCTGCGAGGGCAGGATGCCCTGCACCGGCAGCAGTAACCCGGGCGGTGCATCCGGAGCCTGCGCGGCCGACGGCGCGGTGGAGGCGGGTTGGGCTGTTGCGCCTGGCGCTACCGGTTCCGTCACCGGCGCGGCGGCTACCGTCGATGGCGCTTCCGGCAGCGAGGCGGCTACCGGCTCGCCTGCATCGCGGTGCAGCCACCAACCTGCACCCAGTCCCAGCAGAACACCCAGCACGATCAGCTGCGAAAGACGCATCGGCTCACTCCTGCATCACCACGGGCACCGACTCATCCACCGCATCAGCCACGCGCAGCGCATCCCAGTTGGTCATGCGTACGCAGCCATGCGACTCGGTCTTGCCCACGTGGCCGGGCTCGGGCGTGCCATGCAGGCCGTAATGCGGCTTGGACAGGTCGATCCAGACCCGGCCGACCGGATTGTTCGGGCCCGGCGGCAGCGTCGCCTTCTTTTCGCCCTTGCGCGCATCCCAGAACAGCTTTGGGTTGTAGTGGAACGGCGGGTCGCGGTACACACCCAGGATCTTCCATTCGCCGATCGGCAGCGGATCATGCTGGCTGCCGGATGAGACAGGCACCTGCGCGATCACCTTGCCCTGGGCATCCAGCAGTTGCAGGGTCGAGTCGGATTTGTCGACGACCACCTTGGCTGCCTTCGGTAGCGCCGATGGTGCGATGTTGGGCACCTGAATGCGGTTGCCGGCCTTGCTCAGATCTACGCCCGGATTGAGCAGCTTCAACAGCTCAGGGGATGCGTGGAAGCGTTCGCCCAGCGACTCTTCGACGTTGTTGAAGCCCAACGATTTCAGTTTGGCCTGTGCGGCGGGGCCCTTCGGCACCGCCTGGAACGGCCCGGCGACATCCTCGGCAGTCAGCGTGTAGCTGGCCAGCGGCGTGATCGTATCGGCCTGCAGAGCCTTCCAGGTGGCGTCGTCCAGCTCACCCGTTACGGTCAGCCCGTGCGCCGCCTGGAAGCCTGACACCGCCCGCCGCTGGTTGCTGCCTACCTCACCATCAATCTGGCCCGGAGAGAAGTTCGCACGATCCAGCAGCACCTGGGCATGCAGTGCGGAGCGCACCGCGGTGTCCGGGCCAGCCTTCTCGGCCATGGGGGCGGGCAGTCCGGGCGGCGGCGCCTGCGCGAAGGTAGGTGATGCCAGCAGCGAGATTGCGAGCAGGGTGGATCGGGACACAGATGAGCGCATTGGGATCTCCAGCAGGTACGCCGCCACCTTGCCCGCAGACGGTGCGGAGCCGCCGTGAAAGGGATCTGATACCCGCATGAGCAGACATGTCATTGCGGCCGGCTGGCACCGGCAGGTGCCGCTGGGACGGGGACTCACCAAGGTGAACGGTGGCCGACGCCGTCGATGGGCGGCGATCAAGATTGCCTGCCGTGCCGCCGATAAGCCCACATCCCCCCGTTTTGGATACCCCCATGAACTACTTGAGGAACGTCAGGGTTGCCTGGCGTCTTGGGCTGGGCTTTGGCCTGTTGCTGCTGCTGGTTGCCGCCGTAGTGGCCACCGGCGCCACCGCCAGCGTCGTGCAGAAGCGCGCGATGCAGCAGGTGGTCGACGTCAGCGTGGCCAAGGTGCGCCTGTTGTCGCAGATGCTCGACGCCAACAACCAGATGATGGTGGTGCGGCGCGAAATGCTGATCCGCCAGGGCGAAGACCGCGGCAGCGATGAGAAGCGCATTGCCGATCTGGTCAAGCGCTATGAGGCCAGCTGGGCCGCCTACCAGGCGCTGCCAGGCGATGCGGAGGGCAAGGCCATCGCGGCAACCATCGCGGCCAAGCGTGCCATCGCGCGCCCGCTCAACAAGCAGACCAGCGAACTGATGGAGCAGGGCGACTACCCGGGTGCCGTGGCACTGACCCTGGGCCCGGTGCAGGAAGCGGCCAACGGCTGGAACAAGGCACTGTCCGATGGCGTGGATTTCGAAGAGAAGGAAAGCCGTGAGGCAGCCGCCGAGGCCATCCGCCTGGGCGAGCGCAGCCTGCTGCAGCTGCTGGTGCTGGGCGGCGTTGCACTGCTGGTCGGCATCGGTGCCTCGGTGATGATCGGGCGCAGCCTGACCGGCCCGCTGGCCCGCGCGGTGAACCTGGCCGAGCGCCTGTCCAAGGGCCAGCTGGATCAGGAATTCCGCCTGGGCGGCCGTGACGAACTGACCCAGCTGGGCGAGGCGATGGCCAGCGTGCGCCAGAGTGTGCAGGCGGCGATCGGCGCGCAGTTGCAGATGGCCGAGCAGCACGAGGCCGGTGCAATCCGCTATCGCATGGACGCCAGTGCGTTCCCCGGTGATTTCGGCCGCATGGTGCAGGCCACCAACAGCCTGGTCGAGTCGCACGTGCAGGTGGAACTGCTGATGGCCGAGGTGATGCAGCGTTACGCCATGGGTGACCTCAGCCGCGACCTGCCGGACTACCCAGGCGAGAAGGGCACGCTGACCCGCACCCTGGCGGCGGTGAAGCAGAGCCTGATGGCGATCAACGCGCAGATCGATGAACTGGCCCGCGCCGCACGCGCCGGCGATTTCAGCATGCGTGGCGATGCCGCTGCGTTCCAGTACCAGTTCAAGACGATGGTCGAGCACCTCAACGGCATGATGGCCAGTTCGCAGGCCAGCATCGCCGATGTTTCCGACGTGCTGCGCGCGATCTCGCATGGCGACCTGACCGCACGCATGGAGGGCGAGTACGAAGGCGTGTTTGCGCGCATGCGCGACGATGCCAACACCACCACCGCGCAGCTGACCGGCATTGTCCGCGGCATCCAGGTGGCTGCCGACAGCATCAACAACGCGGCCCAGGAACTGGCCGCTGGCAACAATGACCTGTCGCGCCGCACCGAGCAGCAGGCCGCGAATCTGGAAGAAGCGGCCGCGTCGATGGAGGAGCTGACCTCCACCGTACGCCAGAACGCCGAACTGGCGCGTCAGGCTGACAGCGAAGCGCATGCCGCCGGTGCCGCCGTGCGCGAGACCGAGCAGGCGATGGCACAGATGGCATCGGTGATGGGCGAGATCGATCAGTCCTCGGCACGCATCTCGGAAATCTCCACGGTGATCGACGGCATCGCGTTCCAGACCAACATCCTGGCGCTGAATGCGGCAGTGGAAGCTGCGCGTGCAGGCGAGCAGGGGCGTGGCTTTGCCGTGGTCGCCAGCGAGGTGCGTACGCTCGCGCAGCGTGCCGGTGTCGCCGCCAAGGAGATCAAGGAACTGATCGAGGACGCCGCTGCCAAGGTGAAGAGTGGCCTGGCGGTGACCGTTGAATCGGAAGCCGCGATCGCACGCGTGGCCCAAGCCAGCTCGCGCACCACCCAGCTGATGAGCGACATCGCAGCGGCCAGCAAGGAGCAGGCGGCCGGCATCGAGCAGGTCAACCAGGTGGTGGTGCAGATGGACCAGGTGACCCAGCAGAACGCCGCGCTTGTGGAAGAAGCCACTGCCGCGAGCCGCGCGCTGGAGGAACAGGCGCATGCGCTGACCACATCAGTGGCGGTGTTCCAGATCGAGCAGGACGGTGCAGCCCGCGCCGTGGTGGCGCGCGCGGCCTGACCGTCACCGCGTCGGCACGGCAAAGTGCCGTGCCGACCGAGAAGCCCTCAGCGCTTGAACAAGCGCTCGTGCATCCAGCCGTCGTTGGTCAGCACGAGCGTCGCTTTGCCATCGATTTCGTCCTTGGCTTGATCCGCTAGGTTACGGTAGCTGGCCTGGACCTCTTTCGATCTGGCCCAGCTGTCCGCATCTTCGACCTTGTAGCGGAAGTTCACCTGAGACAATTTCACGCCCATCATCTCGCTGGGCTCGGTAAAGGTGTCCACCTCTGTCACCCTGAACTTGCCGGTGCAGAACGCTGCTTGACCTGCAATTGTTTCTGCGCCGCCTTCTACGAGGAACTTCTTTCCTTTGGAAGTAAGCGCGTACTCGCCAGCCGGTACGGTCGATGTGCCAAACATCGATTTCATTTCAGATGCTTGGCGGCTCAGCAACCCGGCCTCGACCAAGGCGTTGGCCTGCAGGCGCGCGCGCTCTCCCAAGCTGCCATCGTTGGCCAGTCTGAAGGGGAGTTCCCGCGCGGGCAAAGCAGCGCAGAGTCCGTTCTTGGTATCAAGATATTTCTGAATAGCCTTGCCGAAATTGCCCTTGTTGGCGGTCTGGGAACTGCTGCATGCCGCCAGTACAAGCATCAGCGCGCTGGCCGCCAGAACTCGGTTCACATTCTTCATCTCAACTATCCCTGTCAGTGGGTCAATCAACGTAGCCGCTACCACCGAGCGAAGCTACAGGGTGGTGGATGTCGATGATCTGTCCTTGAGGGAGCCCAGCGAGGAGGCCCTGACGGCGATCAGCAGTGCCAGGTGACTTCCGGATTGCTCTGCACGGGATATAGCCGTTTACGACAAACTGCGCGACATGCACTGCCTTCATCGGTGTGCCTGAGCCACGAGTGTCTCTGGATGGCAGAGCAGGTGAGTCGCGCTGTCACCGATGCCGTACGGCCGTTATCGCTCGGTCTTCACTCCTCCATATGAGAGGACGTAGGCCGGCGCCCGCTGATCACGATGACCCTGGCGTGGCCGCCTTCATGGCGCTGGGCGCGGCGAACTACATGACGGTGCGCGGGGGGCAGATCCACAACGCTGGCAGCGGCGAAGTGATCCGCCTGCAGTTGAACGGCGACCGCGCGCCTTTGCCGGGCACTGCGCGCCTGCTCGGTTCCAGCAGCGCGTTCCTGTTCGTCTGGTGGCCGCAGCAGCGGCGTGCCGAGGCCATTCCGATCGCGGCGTTGCGCACGCTGCAGGCGGCTGCCGTGCCGGTGCCCTCAGCTGCAGTGACGGCGGGGCCGTCCCGCTGAGGTAAGGTGCGCGGGTCGCTTGGGACCGACCCAGCGAGAGTAGGCGCTGCGCCACACATCCCGCGCCTGCGATGCGGGCGCGGGCTGTTCCCCGTTTTCGGGGACGATCAATCTCTGCTCCGCGTTCGGGCAGCCTTTTTCGCTGCGGTCTTGCGTGTCGCTGCCTTTCGGGCACGGGTAGCCGCCGCCTTCTTTGCGGCGGCGCTCCGCGAGGCGGCCGTACCCCCCTTATTGGCCGCAACCTTCTTCGCCGTCTTCTTTGCGGCCTTCTTTGTGGCGGTCTTGCGAGCGGGTGCCTTCTTTGCCACCGCTTTCTTCGCAGGTGCCTTCTTCGCTGCCGTCGCCTTGGTCGTGGCCTTCTTTGTGGCCGACGTCCTGGCAGGCGCCTTCTTGGCAGCCTTCTTGCTGGCCGCCTTCTTCGTGCCCTTGCGTGCGCTGCCGCTACGCTTGCCGCCACCGTCCTGCTTGTTCACGGTGGCCCAGGCGATGCGTTCGGCGGTGCTTTCGCTGGCACCGCGCTCGCGCTCGCTTTCCTCGATGTGCTCGGCCTGGCGCTTCTGTTTGTCGGTATATGCGGATTTGTCACCACGGGGCATGACGGTTCTCCTGTTGTAGTAGTCAGGCCAGCAGGCGCAGCTTCGGTTCACGCGCCCACTGGCGGGTGGCGGCCGCCGCCAGGAAGGCCTTGGCGTCTTCCGCTTCGACGATGCCGGCATCATTTCCGACGCGCGCCGCCTTCAGCAGCGCCTGGCCGCCTGCGTCGCTGGCGATGGCCTTCAGGTGCGCCCACGCCTGGCTGACGAACTCGATGGCTGCACTCTCTTTCGACAAGGCCTTCGCGGCTTCCGGACTGAGCACCACGGCTACCGCATCGAACACAGCCGATGGCGTGCCCGCCAGTTGCCCATCCGCCGCCTGCATCGCCCCATCGCTCAGCGTGGCGCCGCCTACTTTGGGCGCGACCAGCTTCACGTCTGCACCCGCCTTCCGCGCCGCTTTGCTCAGGCTGGCCATCACGCGCGCGTCGGAGCCCTCATCAAACAGGATGCCGATGCTGCGCCCCTGCAGGGTGGGCTTGTTGCGCCCGATCACGCGCACCTCGGGAGCGGCAGGCATGTCCTGCGCCGGCGTGGCGGTCGGCGCGGGGTCGGGCAGTGCAGGCAGCGCGAGTCCATCGGCTACGCGCTGCGCCAGTGATTCGTCGATGTTGCGCAGGTGGCTGACGGTACGCACCCGCACCTTGAGTGTTTCCACCTTGGACAATTCGAACACGAGTGCCGATGCCAGATGCGCCTGTTCCGGCTTCTCAAGGCTACGGAAGAACATGCGGGCCTGGCTGTAGTGGTCGGCGAAGCTCTCGGCGCGGGTGCGGCCCTTGCGGCCATCGTCGGCGCTGGCGTGGCTGCGGAAACCCGCAGGCGTCTCGCGCGGGGAGTCCTCCTGCAGCGAGCTGGGATCATAGGCGACGCGACCCTTGGGCACCTGCATCTGCATGTGGCCGTCGCGGTGGTGATTGGCGAACGGGCACTTCGGGGCATTCACCGGGATCTGGTGGAAGTTCGGGCCGCCAAGCCGCAGCAGCTGGGTGTCCAGATAGGAGAACAGGCGGCCCTGCAGCAGCGGATCGTTGCTGAAGTCGATGCCCGGCGGCACGTTGGCCGGGCAGAACGCCACCTGCTCGGTCTCGGCGAAGAAGTTGTCGGGCCAGCGGTCCAGCACCATGCGCCCGATCACCTGCAGCGGTACCAGCGATTCAGGGATGATCTTGGTCGGATCCAGGTGATCGAACGGAAATGCGTCCGCTTCTTCTTCGGTGAACAGCTGCACCGCCAGTTCCCACTCGGGGAAGTCACCGCGCTGGATGGCCTCGAACAGGTCGCGGCGATGGAAGTCATTGTCAGCCGATTGCAGTTTCAACGCTTCGTCCCAGACCGTTGACTGGATGCCCAGCTTGGGTCGCCAGTGGAATTTGACGAACGTCGACTCGCCCGCCTCGTTCAGCAGGCGGAAGCTGTGCACCCCGAAGCCTTCGATCATGCGCAGCGAGCGCGGAATGGCGCGGTCGCTCATCGCCCACATGATCATGTGCATCGACTCGGGCATCAGCGAAATGAAGTCCCAGAAGGTGTCATGGGCCGAAGCCGCCTGCGGGAACGCACGGTCTGGTTCCATCTTCACCGCATGCACCAGGTCCGGGAATTTCATGGCGTCCTGGATGAAGAACACCGGGATGTTGTTGCCGACCAGATCCCAGTTGCCTTCCTTGGTATAGAACTTGACCGCGAAGCCGCGCACGTCGCGCGGAGTGTCCACCGACCCTGCGCCACCGGCCACGGTCGAGAAGCGGGTAAACACGGGCGTCTTCACGCCTACCTCGGTCAGGATGCGCGCCCGGGTGTGGGCGGCCAGAGACCGGGTCAACTCGAAGTAGCCATGTGCCGCGCTGCCACGTGCGTGCACGATGCGCTCGGGAATGCGTTCGTGATCGAAGTGGGTGATCTTCTCGCGTAGGATGAAGTCTTCCAGCAGCGTGGGTCCTCGAGGTCCCTGCCGCAGGGAGTTCTGGTTGTCTGCCACCGGGATGCCCTGATCGGTGGTCATCGCCGGGTGGCTGCCGCCGGCGCGCGGGTGCAGTTCATCGCCGTTGCCGCGGGGGTGGTTTTCGGTTGCGCGCTTGCCGGTCGGCTTGCTGGCGGCCATGGGGGAGGCTCCGGATCATCAAGTGAACCACGACACTGGAACCGAACCCGTTAAACCCAGGTCCGGCAAAGGTGAACGTACGGGCAAAAGCAGGCTCGGGTATGCTTGCCCCATGCGAGTCGAGCCCGCCGACATCGAAGCCCTGTTCGACGCCATCCCGGACGTGCTGTTCTTCATCAAGGACCGCCAGGGGCGGTACACCCACGTCAACCAGACCATGCTGCGACGGCTGGGCCTGCGCGCGCGCAAGGACGTGATCGGGCGCACAGCGGCCGAGATCTACCCGACCGGCCTCAGCGCGGACTATGTCGACCAGGACGCCCGCGTGCTGTCCGGCGAGGTGATCGAGAACCTGATGGAGCTGCACCTGTTCGCCAACCGCGAACCGGGCTGGTGCCTGACCTGCAAGCGCCCGCTGCTGGTCGACGGCGCCATCGAGGGCCTGATCGGCATTTCCCGCGACCTGGGCCAGAAGGACAGCCTGGGCGCGCAGTACGAGCAGCTGCGGCTCGCGCTGGCCCACCTCAACGCGCACTACGCCGAGAACGTGCGCATGCAGACCCTGCTGGACATCACAGGCTTTTCGCTGTCCAAGCTGGAGCGCAGTTTCCGCAAGGTGTTCCAGATGACCCCGCAGCAGGTGCTGACCCGGCTGCGGATCCAGATGGCCATGCACCTGTTGCATGGCGACGACAGCATTGCCTGCATCGGCCAGGCCTGCGGTTTCAGCGACCAGAGCGCCTTCACCCGCAAGTTCAAGGCTGAAACCGGTTTCTCGCCGCGCGCCTATCGCGCCCGGATCGGCGGCAACGTCGGCGAGCCCGCACTGGCCTGAGCCCCCTGCTGCGCTGTGCCTATCCCCGCGGGCCTGGGACAGGGTAAGGTGTCGCCCCTGTAGCCCGCCGCCAGCCCCGCCGATGCCCAATTCGATTCCGACCGCTTCGCCGTCCCGCCTCGGACATTCGCTCAAGCCCCGCCAGCTGATCATGATGGGCCTGGGCAGTGCCATCGGCGCCGGCCTGTTCCTCGGCTCGGGCGTCGGTGTGCAGGCGGCCGGTCCGGCCGTTCTGGTCTCGTATCTGGTCGCTGGCGCGCTGGTGATCATCGTGATGAACGCACTGGGCGAGATGGCGGCGGCCAAACCGACCAGCGGCGCGTTCTCGGTGTACGCCGCCGATGCCATGGGCGCCACCGCTGGCGCCACGGTCGGCTGGTTGTGGTGGGTGCAGCTGGTGATCGTGATCGCCGCCGAGGCGGTGGGTGCGGCCGGGTTGCTTGCCACGGTCTGGCCGGTGGTGCCGGTGCCGATGGCTGCGTTGGCCTTCATGCTGTTCTTCACTGCGATCAACCTGCTCGGGGTGAAGAACTTCGGCGAGTTCGAATTCTGGTTCGCCATCCTGAAAGTGGCGGCGATCCTGGCCTTCATTGCCATCGGCGTGGCACTGCTGATGGGCTGGCTGCCGCAGGTCACCTCACCTGGCCTGAGCAACTTCACCGGACACGGCGGTTTCGCACCGAAGGGCCTGGCCGGGATCGGTGCGGCGCTGCTGGTTGTCGTTTTTGCCTTCGGTGGGACCGAAATCGTTGCCGTTGCGGCGGCCGAAACCGAAGATCCCGAACGCAGCATCGCCCGTGCCATCCGTACCGTGGCCTGGCGCATTCTGGTGTTCTACATCGGCTCGCTGAGCGTGATCATCGCCGTGGTGCCCTGGACCAGCGAAGCACTGAAGTCGCCCTTCGCCGCCGTGCTGGACATTGCGCGCATTCCGGGCGCCGGCACCGCCATCACCCTGATCGCGGTGATCGCGCTGCTGTCGGCACTCAATGCCAACCTCTACGGCGCCTCGCGCATGATGTATTCGCTGGCGCAGCGCCGCGAAGCGCCGGCCGTGCTGGGCTGGACCGATCCGCGGCAGGTGCCGGTCATCGCCGTGCTGGCCAGCGTGCTGTTCGGCTTTGCGGCCACGGTGATGGAGCTGCTGTTCCCGGACCGGGTGCTGCCGGTGCTGCTGAACATCGTCGGTTCCACCTGCCTGCTGGTGTGGACGCTGTCGCTGGTTTCGCAGCTGGTACTGCGCCGCCGCGCCGATCGCCTGGGTACCCGGCTGCCGTTCCGCATGGCCGGTTTCCCGTGGCTGACCTGCTGCGCGCTGGCGATCCTGGCGCTGATCTTCGGCCTGCTGCTGAGCGAGGCGCACACCCGCCTGCAGTTCCTGTCGATGGTGGCGCTGACCGCCACCATCGCCGCCGGCAGCGCCATCGCCCGGCGCATGCGCGAGGCGTGACTGAAGCTGTAGAGCCGACCCTGTGGTCGGCTGCGGTTGCTGTAGTTTCTGTAGAGCCGACCCTGTGGTCGGCTGCTGTTCGCGTAGTCGCCAGCCGAGCGCGGGCTCGGCTCTACAGCCGGCATACATCCGCCGTGCCATCCTGATCGTGTGGGTCGCCAGCGGCCCGTCGACCAGGAGTACCGCATGCTGCGCAGCCGTCCCTTCCTGATGTTCACCGGCCAGGCCGAGGCCGCGCTGGCCCTGTACGCCGAAGCCTTTGCCGATTTCCGCCTGCTGGCCCTGCAACGCCACCCCGAGGGGGCCGGCGCCGGCGTACCCGGACAGGTCCGCCAGGCCATCTTCCTGCTCGGTGGCACCCATTACCTGTGCTTCGACAGCCTGGATGTGCACGACTTCACCTTCAGCCCGTCGATCTCGCTGTTCGTCGAGTGCTCCGGTGCCGAGCAGTTCGAGCGTGCAGCACGCGTGCTGGGCGAGGGCGGCCATTGGTTGATGCCGGTGGGTGATTACGACTTCAGCAACCGCTATGGCTGGGTGCAGGACCGCTTCGGCGTATCGTGGCAGTTGAGCCTGGGACAGATGCCGGACCCGTGATCGGGTAATTGTGGGTGTGGACCTTGGTCCACACGCCCTCATGAAAACGGCCCGCGCAAGCGGGCCGTTTTCTTTATCGATGCAGTGAGGAATCAAGCCTCGACTTCATCATCCTTGTAGGCATCGACCGGGATGCAGGCGCACATCACGTTCTTGTCACCGTACACGTTGTCGACGCGTGCCACCGGCGGCCAGTACTTGCTCTGCTTCAGGCTGGCCAGCGGGAAGGCGGCCAGTTCGCGCGGGTAGGCGTGGGTCCACTCACTGGCGGTCACCGCGGTGGCGGTGTGCGGCGCGTTCTTCAGCGGGTTGTCCTCGCGGTCCAGGCGGCCGTCTTCGATCGCGCTGATTTCCTCTCGGATCTGGATCATCGCGTTGATGAAGCGATCCAGCTCGTGCAGCGACTCGCTCTCGGTCGGTTCGACCATCAGCGTGCCCGCGACCGGGAAGCTCAGGGTCGGGGCGTGGAAGCCGAAGTCGATCAGGCGCTTGGCGACGTCCTCGGCGCCGATGCCGCTGGTCTTCTCCAGCGGGCGCACGTCCAGGATGCATTCGTGCGCCACCAGGCCGTTGCGGCCGGTGTACAGGGTCTTGAAGTGCGGGGCCAGGCGCTTGGCGATGTAGTTGGCGTTGAGCTGCGCGACCTGGGTGGCCTTGCGCAGGCCTTCGCGGCCCATCATCGCGATGTACATCCAGCTGATCGGCAGGATCGAGGCGCTGCCGAAGCTGGCCGCGCTGACCATGCCGACCGGGCCGTTTTCACCGAGCTTGCCCGGCAGGAACGGGGCCAGGTGCTCCTTGACCGCGCACGGGCCCACGCCCGGGCCACCACCGCCGTGCGGGATGCAGAAGGTCTTGTGCAGGTTCAGGTGCGAAACGTCCGAACCCCACTTGCCCGGCTTGGCCACGCCGACCAGGGCGTTCATGTTGGCGCCGTCGGTGTACACCTGGCCGCCGTGCTTGTGGATGATCTCGCAGATCTCGACCACCTCTTCCTCGAACACGCCGTGCGTGGACGGGTAGGTCATCATGATCGCGGCCAGGCGGTCGCTGTACTTCTCGGCGTTGAGGCGGATGTCCTCGACGTCGACGTTGCCGTTGGCATCGGTCTTGGTCACCACGACCTTCATGCCGCACATCTGCGCCGAGGCCGGGTTGGTGCCGTGCGCCGAGTCCGGGATCAGGCAGATGTCGCGGTGGCCTTCGCCGCGCGAGCGGTGGTAGGCGCGGATCGCCAGCAGGCCGGCGTACTCGCCCTGCGCGCCGGAGTTCGGCTGCAGGCTGACCGCGTCGTAGCCGGTGCATTCCACCAGCATCGCTTCCAGCGTATCGATCAGTTCCTTGTAACCCAGCGCCTGGTCGGCCGGCACCAGCGGGTGGATCTGCGAGAACTCCGGCCAGGTCACCGGGATCATCTCGGCGGTGGCGTTGAGCTTCATGGTGCACGAGCCCAGCGGGATCATCGTGCGGTCCATCGCCAGGTCCTTGTCGGCCAGCGAACGCAGGTAGCGCAGCAGTTCGTGCTCGCTGTGGTGGGTGTTGAACACCGGATGGGTCAGGAACGCCGACTGGCGCAGCAGGCCGGCCGGCAGTGCGTCGGCGGTGCTGGCATCCAGCGCATCGACGTCGGCCTGCGCGCCGAACACGGCGGCCAGCGCGACCACGTCGGCGCGGGTGGCGGTCTCGTCCAGGCTGATGCCGACCGAGTCGCTGTCGATCGCGCGCAGGTTGTAACCGGCGGCGCGTGCCTTGGCGTGGATCTCATCGGCATGCACGCCGGTGATGTGCAGGGTGTCGAAGAAGTCGCCACCGACCTGCACGCCGGCGTTGCGCAGTGCCGCAGCCAGGATCGAGGCCAGGCGGTGGGTGCGCCGGGCGATGCGGGT
This sequence comes from Stenotrophomonas sp. DDT-1, assembly GCF_001580555.1. NCBI lineage: Bacteria > Pseudomonadati > Pseudomonadota > Gammaproteobacteria > Lysobacterales > Lysobacteraceae > Stenotrophomonas > Stenotrophomonas sp. DDT-1. Next base: position 6,644 of record NZ_LEKR01000010.1, on the reverse strand, counting down.
CAGGCCTTCCGGACCATGGTAGACCGCATACATCGAGGCCATCACCGCCAGCAGCACCTGTGCGGTACAGATGTTCGACGTCGCCTTCTCGCGGCGGATGTGCTGCTCGCGGGTCTGCAGGGTCAGGCGATAGGCCGGGTTGCCCTGGGCATCGATGGAGACACCGATCAGGCGGCCCGGCATCGAGCGCTTGTAGGCGTCACGGCAGGCCATGAACGCGGCGTGCGGGCCGCCGAAGCCGAACGGCACGCCGAAACGCTGGCTGTTGCCGACCACGATGTCCGCGCCCCATTCGCCCGGTGCGGCCAGCAGGGTCAGCGCCAGCAGGTCGGTGGCCACGGCCACCAGGCCGCCGCGTGCGTGCACGGCCTCGACCAGGGCCTTGTAGTCGCCGACCTGGCCGAAGGTGTCCGGGTACTGCAGCAGCAGGCCGAAGGCTTCCGCTTCCAGTGCTTCGGCGGGGGTGCCGACGCGCAGCACGATGCCCATCGGTTCTGCGCGGGTGCGCAGCAGTTCCAGGGTCTGCGGGTGCACGGCGTCGTGCACGAAGAAGGTGTCCGACTTCGACTTGGCCGAACGCTTGGCCAGGGTCATCGCTTCGGCGGCGGCGGTGGCTTCGTCCAGCAGCGAGGCGTTGGCGATCTCCATGCCGGCGAGGTCGGCGCACAGGGTCTGGAAGTTGATCAGCGCTTCCATGCGGCCCTGCGAGATCTCGGCCTGGTACGGGGTGTAGGCGGTGTACCAGGCCGGGTTTTCCAGGATGTTGCGCAGGATCACGTTCGGGGTATGGGTACCGTAGTAGCCCTGGCCGATGAAGCTGCGCAGCACGGTGTTCTTGTCGGCGATCGCGCGGATCTTCGCCAGTGCCTGCACTTCGGTCATCGACTCCGGCAGCGCCAGCGGTGCCGGCGACTTGATCTTGGCCGGCACGATGGCATCGGTCATCGCATCCAGCGACGCGTGGCCGACGACGTCGAGCATCTGCGCGATCTCGGCATCGTTGGGGCCGATGTGGCGCTCGACGAACGCATTGTGGTGCTCGAGCTCACGCAGGGAAGGGGTGTTCTGGGACATGGCGAAGGATCCGTCAGGAAAGGGCACACGCACGGGCACAAGCCGCCGGTCGGCGGTCTGCGGGGCGCCCCTCTGTCCTTTTGCCTGAGAGTTTAAAAGCGCGGCGGACCGCAGCTTCGTGCCCCTTCGGCGCCGGATCGAACCGGTCTCTCCAGAGTTCTGTTACGGGTGGTATCGGGCCTGAGCGATTACGGGCGTTGCGCCTTCGGCAGCGGTGTTCCGCTTCTCCCACCGTGTTGCCGGCGGATTATAGCCCGTTGCGGGCCCGCTGGCCGCCTCCCGGCACGGCCCCGCGGCTGAATGGCCGATGGCCCGGACGTGCGTTTTGTGCATCGCTGCATGGCATCGGGCGCAATCCCCACCTATGATGGCCGGATACCCGAATTCATCTGGCGCCGTCCCTGCAGAAGGGGACCGGCGCCCGCCGTGCGTGCCACGCATGGCCCTGCCGGACGCCTTTCTCATGACCGCCGCTGTTGCTCCCTCCACCCGCCGCATGGCCCTGCTGCTTGCCGGCCTGGCCATGTTCGGCCCGTTCTCGATCGACACCATCTTCCCGGCCTTCCCGCAGCTGGCCCGGCGCCTGGCGGTGGACGAGGTGGCGGTGCAGCAGACCATCAGCGTCTACCTGCTGTTCTACGGCCTGATGAGCCTGGCGCACGGTCCGCTGTCCGACGCCTGGGGCCGCAAGCGGGTGATCCTCGGTGGCCTGGTGGTGTTCGTCGGCGCCTCGGTGGGCTGTGCACTGTCCACCGACCTGACCACGCTGCTGGCGTTCCGTGCGCTGCAGGGCCTGTCGGCGGGTGTCGGCATGATCGTCGGCCGCGCGGTGATCCGCGACCTGTACCATGGCCATGACGCGCAGCGGCTGATGAGCCAGGTGTCGATGCTGTTCGGCATCGCCCCGGCCATCGCGCCGATCATCGGTGGCTGGATCCTGCTCAGTGGCGCGGGGTGGCCGCTGATCTTCTGGTTCCTGGTGGTGTTCGGGCTGGTCCTGCTGGCGGCCACTGCACGCTACCTGCCCGAGACCCATCCCGTCGAAGCGCGCGTGCCGTTGTCACCGCGCGCGTTGATGCGTGATTACGTGCGCATCGGTTTCAATCCACGCTTCCTGCGCCTGGCGCTGGCCGGCAGCATCGGCTTTGGTGGAATCTTCCTGTACATCTCCTCGGCGCCGGTGTTCGTGATGCAGCACCTGCACCTGGGCGAGGGCGGTTTCGCCTGGTTGTTCATCCCGACCATCGGCGGCATGACCACCGGCTCATTCCTGTCCGGGCGCATGGCCGGGCACACCACGCCCACCCGCCAGGTCTCCATTGGTTTCGGCCTGTGCGCATTGTCAGTGCTGTTGAACGTTGGCTACGTGGTGCTGTCGCCACAGTTCGTGCTGCCATGGGCGGTACTGCCGATCTTCCTGGGTGGCATGGGCATGGCGCTGATCTTCCCGATCCTGGCGCTGGCGGTGCTGGACATGTACCCGCATCAGCGCGGCCTGGCCTCGTCGCTGCAGGCCTTCGTGCAGCTGATGATCAGCACCGTGGTGGCCGGCGTGGTGTCACCACTGCTGAGCGGCAGCCCGCTGCACCTGGCACTGGGCCAGGCGGCGTTCTTCGGCGCCGGTTTCGTGTTCTGGTACTGGGAACACCAGCGCGAGCGCGCGGCGCGGGCAGCCTGCACGGGTCACTGAGCAGCGCGCAGGGGTAGGGTGGGCCGCGATGCCCGAAACACTTGCGGCAGGGAACGGCCGGACTAGGCTGGGCATTCCAGCCAGCCGGTGCGTGGGTGCACGACAGCCAGCCGACCCAATGTCGTTGCATGAGGTTTCGCCATGGCTGCGCAGCAGACCTACCGCCTGTTCGAGGTGGCGCTGAAGGAGCGCCGCGTTCTTTCCCCTTCCCTGGACCGCATGGTGTTCACCGGCGCCGACGTGGCGCGGATGAAGACCGAAGGCCCGGACCAGCGCATCAAGGTGTTCTTCCCCTTGCCCGGGCAGGACCTGCCACAGGTGCCCAGCGGCGAGGACTGGTACCCCCGCTACCGGGCGCTGCCGGACGATCAGCGCCCGCCGATGCGCACCTATACCATCCGCCAGCTGCGTGCAGAGCTGGGCGAAGTCGATGTTGATTTCGTGCTGCATGGCGAGACCGGGCCGGCCTCGCGCTGGGCCATCCACGCGCGACCGGGCGACCGCGTAGTGCTGCTGGCCCCCGATGCCGACTGTGCCGACAGCAGCGAAGGCTGGGAATGGAGGCCGCCGGCCGGCGTCGGCCAGGTGCTGCTGGTGGCCGATGAAACCGCGCTACCGGCGGTGGCTGGCATTCTTGAGGAACTGGCGGCCATGGTCGACCCACCGCGCACGCTGGCGCTGCTGGAGGTGGCGCAGGCCGGTGATGCGGTGCACCTGAAGGCGCCCTCCAGCGCCGAGCTGGTCTGGCTGCCGCGCGGGCAGGCCGCCTACGGACAGCCGTTGCTGCAGGCGGTCCAGGCGCGGTTGGCAGCGACCTCGAGCGTGGCTGCCGGCGATGCGCTGGAGGAGATCGACGTCGATACGCAGATCCTCTGGGAGCAGGCCGATACCCGTGTGGCCGGTCCGCTGTATGCCTGGGTGGCGGGTGAGGCGGGGGCGGTGATGGCGATCCGCCGCCACCTGGTGCGCGATTGCGGGCTGGACCGCCGCGCGATCACCTTCATGGGCTACTGGCGGCATGGCAAGGTGCTGGACTGACCGGACTGGATCGAGCACGCGTGAAGCAGCGCTGCGGGCGGGGTGCGCTATCCTTGCGCCCCCCTTCGCAGCGGTACCGCACCATGTCCACCAGCTCCAAGACCCGCCGCGACCAGCGCCGTCGCCAGGAAAAGCAGGCCGCCAACAAGGCCGCTGCCCAGGCCTCGCCGGTGGAGCCGCATGCCGAACTGCGCGACGCGCAGCGCACCCTGCTGGCCGGTGTCGTGCGCCGCGACGGCGAATGGGTGCTGGGCATGGACGGCCGCATCGCCGGCCACAGTGACTCCGCCGCACAGGTACTGGCGCTGATCATGCAGGCAGGTGAACTGCACGAGCGCAACGGCACGCCGGTGCGCCTGATGTACTCCGATGCGCTGCGCGACGCCGCGCATGCCGAAGCGAAAGAGAAGGGCCAGACCTTCGAGGAATTCAAGGCGGAACTGGCCGCGGCGATGGCGGCGAAGAAGGACAGCTGATCGCGCCGAATCTGTAGAGCCGAGCCGTGCTCGGCTTGCCGTGCGCAGCACGGTGGAAACGCAGCCGAGCATGGCTCGGCTCTACAACACGGAGAAGGGGCGGATCCTTGCGGATCCGCCCCTTTTCTCATTTCGCCGCCGGGGCCGCGTTGGCCTGCCAGCCACACATCTGGCCTTCGTTCTGCTGCTTCAGCCACTCGTTGACCGGAGTGAAGTACTCGATCATCGGGCCGGCATCGAGCTTGTCGGTGCCGGTCAGCTCCTTCAGCGTGGCCTGCCACGGCTGGCTGGCACCCTTGCTCAGCATCGCCCAGTATTTCTGGCCGGCTTCCTTGTTGCCGTAGAAGGTGCACTCGTGCAGCGGGCCCTTGTAGCCGGCCGCATCGCACAGGCCCTTGTAGAACTGGAACTGCAGGATGCGGGCCAGGAAGTAGCGGGTGTACGGGGTGTTGCCCGGCACGTGGTACTTCGCGCCCGGATCGAAGAATTCCTCGCCACGGGTGCTGGCCGGGGCCACGCCCTGGTACTTGGCCTTCAGGTCCCACCACGCTTTGTTGTAGTTGTCGGCGGTGATCGAACCATCGAACACGCCCCAGCGCCAGCGGTCGATCATCAGCCCGAACGGCAGGAACGACACGCCCGACAGCGCCATGCGCATCTGGTTGTTGATGACCGCTTCGCGGCTCTCGGTCGGTGCATCGACCAGGCCGATCGAGCTGAGGTACTTGGGCGTCATCGCCAGCACGATGGTGTCGCCGATCGCCTCATGGAAGCCATCGTTGGCACCGCCCTGGAACAGCGGCGGCAGCGGGTTGTAGGCCAGGTCGTAATAGATATGGCCCAGCTCGTGGTAGATGGTGGTGAAGTTCTCTTCGTTCGGCTTGATGCACATCTTGGTGCGCACATCGCCTTCCATGTTCATGTCCCAGGCGCTGGCGTGGCAGACCACATCGCGGTCGTCGGGCTTGATGAACTGGGTGCGTTCCCAGTAAGACTGCGGCAGCGACGGCATGCCCAGCGACACATAGAAGTCCTGTGCGCGTTCGGTCATCTGCTTGGCGGTACGCAGTTCGGCTTCGCGCTGCGCCTTGTACTGGGCAGCCACGTTGGCGTCCTTGCCTGCCTTGGCCAGCGCCGCGCTCAGGTTGGTCTGGTACTGCTTTTCCAGTGCAGCGGTGATGTCCAGGCTGCCGGCACCCGGGTACGGTTCCAGCTGGTCCCACAGGTTCGACCAGTCCTGCTGCCACATGTTGCCCAGCAGGTGCGCGGCAATCAGGCCGTTGCCCACTTCGGCCTTGTCCTTGCCGTAGGTCTTGTCCAGCTTGCCGCGTGCGTAGCAGTGCAGCTGCTCGTACATCGGCTTGACCTGTTCCCAGAGGCGGTCGGTTTCCGGGCCGATCTGCTCCGGCGGCATGTCGTAGCCGCTGCGCCACATCTGGCCGGCGTCGGCAAAGCCCATGCCCTTGGCGCCTTCGTTCACCAGGCCGACGAACCTCTGGTAGTCGCCGCGCATGCTCTTGGTGGTGCTGTGCCAGCCCTGCCAGGCGTCGAGCTGCTTGTCATAGTCGCGGCTGCGCGCCAGCACCTGTTCCAGCTCGCCCAGCTGGCGGCAGGAGTTCGGATCATTGGCATCGGTGCAGTACTTGCCGGCACCGTAGCTGCCTTCCATGCGCGTGGCGATCTGGGTCAGCTCGGCCAGCTTGGCCGGGTCGCGCGGTGCAGGCATCGACGACATCAGCTTCAGCAGGTGGATCGCGCGCTTGCTGTCCTCGCTCATCGGCTTGCCTTCGAACTTGGCGGCCTGTTCGATCCAGCTGTTGAGCTGGGTCAGCGAACGCTCGTTGGCCTTGGCCGCAATGCGTTCCGAATCACCGTTGATGTAGGTGGAGGACAGCCACTGCGCCGAGGTCATCTCCGGGTAAGCGGCCTTGAATTCGGCATTGATGCGGGCCACGAACTGGTCGGCGGTTTCACCGGCCGGAGCGCTGCTGCTTGCGGTGTCGGTGCCTGGGGCAGCTTCCTTCTTGCAGGCGGCCAGGGCCAGCGTGGCGGCGGCGATTGCCGAGGCCAGCAGGAGATGACGGTGTTTCACGGGCGGTCCTTGGGTGGTGAACGACGGCCGAAGGCTAGTGGGCAGTGGCTGCGACCGCAAGTGGCGGAAGTCGGCCTGGCGGCGCCCGGCACCCGCAGAGGCCTTCAAGCAACGGCAAAGGCCGAAGCAGCAGCAACAGCGGACTGTCCGTGGTTTGGCGGGGCGGTGTCGGAGTGCGGGGACGCCGCAAGTACGTCCGTGTAGGCTTGGCAGCCGCATGCTCGTGTGCGCTTTCCTGCGCACACGGCAAGACCGGGGTTGGGCGTCCTGCCCA